>JAIDJJ010000157.1 GCA_029052265.1 Muribaculaceae bacterium | reverse complement strand
ACAACGATGTCTTCCGGTTTCATGTTTTCATAGCTCACTCCTGAAGGTTTGATTACAACGAGCCATCTGTCCCTGTCTATGCCGGAGACATTTCCCCAGGTGAAAATCACGAGTCCGTGACCTACAAGTTCGAGGTTGGCGTCGCAAACCTCTTTTTTAAGTTGTTCGAGCATATATAAGTTTTTTATGATTTAAAATTTAATTCAGCCTCAGCAAGGAGCAAGCTGAATGTAGCGGTACATTCTGGCGCCTCTTTTCGACGATTCCTTGTCGATAAGGTCTGTCTGTTCTACCCCGGGGATTTCGGCGATACGTTTTCTGAAATTCCTTTTGTCGAGTTCTTTCCCTGTCACAGTCTCTACAAGAGTCTGCAATTGAGTGAGAGTGAAATACTCTGGAAGGAGGTTAAACGCGAGAGCGTCTGTCAGAATTTTCCTACGCATCACGGAGAGAGCCTGTCCGATCATTTTAGGATGATCGAACCCCAATGGAGGAAGGTCGTTCACATCGACCCATTCAGCCTTATATTCGTTGACGACTTTTTCATCCACTTCCTGAAGATTCAGCAAAGCGAAGTAGGCGACAGATACCACCCGTGCGCCGGGATCTCGGTCGATTTCTCCGAATGCACCTATCTGGCGGATAAAAACGTTGTCAAGACCAGTGAGTTCTCGAAGAACTCTTTTTGCAGCTTCGTCAACGCTCTCGTTGTCGTTGACGAAGCCGCCGATCAGAGACCATTTCCCTTTTTCCGGTTCAAAATCGCGCTTTACGAGCAGCACGCTTAGCCTGTCGTTATTGACGGCGAATATGATGCAGTCAACGCCTACATGAAACCTGGGAAATGAGGAATAAGCCTGCAGTGGTGTTGTCATCCAATTACCAGAAATAGATGTAGAATGCAGCTGTGATGCCGAGAATGATAATAGAGTTGATTATATCCCATGCGTTCCAGCTCTGGCGTGTTGCAAGGCGCTGTTCGGGGGTAGATGTGCCGAACACGAGACCCTGGATCTTTCTCTCGTCGGGAGCTTTTGTGCAAAGGCTGACGATAAATACGACAGCGATACAGAATAGAAGCATCCAACCGCAGAAGAACAGCCAGTTAGTATCGTAGAATAGATATTGGAAGAGGCTTCCTCCTTCAGTTCCCGGTTCGATACCTGCGTTGCTGTAGTAGATCTTGGCGCCGAGACGAGTGCAACCGATGACAAGACCGGAGATAAGACCCCACATGCCGCCTTGTGCCGAAGTACGTTTCCAGACAATACCCATAAGGAAGGCTGCGGCGATACCCGGAGCAAGTACAGATTGAACGTCTTGTAGATAGAGATATAGCACATCGCCGACAGAACGCATCACCGGAATCCAGAGGATGCCGAGGATCACGATAACAACAGTGGCTGCCTGACCGATTGCAACGAGTTTCTTAGGAGGCGTGTTGGGCTTGAAACGCTGGTAGAAGTCGATTGTGAAAAGAGCGGAAGATGAGTTGAAGAGAGATGCGAGAGAACTCATGAGGGCTGCGAGGATACCGCAGACGATAAGACCTTTCACACCGGCAGGGAGAAGTTTCGCTACAAGGGTGGGGAAAGCGGCGTCGCTGTTGGGAAGTCCGCTGGGGAGCATCGGAAGGAATGAACCCATTTTCTGATGAAGCGCGAAAGCGATCATACCCGGGATGAGGAACAGGAAGACAGGAAGGAGCTTCAGGTAGGCGCCGAATATTGTACCACGGCGAGCCTCTTTCTCATTCTTTCCTGAGAGCACACGCTGAACGATGAACTGGTCAGTACACCAATACCAGAAACCGATAACGGCAGAACCGATAAGTGCGCCGAGCCAAGGATATTGAGAGTCGCGGTTATCGCGGATAAGGTTTGTCATAGTGTCGCCGTATTCGTTCACTTCCACGGCAGAGCAGATACGCATCATTTCGTCCCATCCTCCGAGTTCCTTAAGACCGAGAACGAGGATGATGATAGAGCCGAGAAGTAGAATAGGGGTCTGGAGTACAGATGTGTACAGCACAGATTTCATACCGCCGACGATTGTATATATAGCGGTTATAATAACAAGACCTACAGCAGCGATCCAGAAGAAGTCGATTCCCCACAAGGTGTCGATGCCGAATACCTGCTGGAATACGAGACCTCCGGCGTAGACAGTAACAGCCACCTTGGTAAGAACGTAGCTGATAAGTGAAATCACAGAGAGAATGGTGCGTGAAGCCGGGTTGAATCGGCGTTCAAGAAACTCCGGCATGGTGATCACCATTGATCGGGTGTAGAAAGGCACGAAAACCCAACCGAGAAGAAGGATCATCCATCCTTGAATTTCCCAGTGAGCCATAGCCATACCGCTTGAAGCTCCGGAGCCTGCGAGTCCGATAAGGTGTTCGGATCCGATGTTAGAGGCGAAAATAGACGCACCGATGGCGATCCAGGTGGCGTCTTTACCGCCGAGGAAGTAGTCTGCGGCATTATTCTGCTTCTGGCGCATCACCCAAACGATGATAGCTATCAGAGCCAAAGCGAATATGCCGATTACCAACCAGTCTAAGGTTTGCATAGTTCGAGATGTTTATAGGTTATGAAGGTTTAATTAATTACTAATTGCTAATTGAAAATTTGAAATCAGTCTTTCACGCTGAATTTATAGATACATTCAGAGTTATAGGTCTCACCCGGATTTAGGCGTACGCTTGGCCACTGCGGTTTGTTGGGAGAGTCGGGGTAGTGCTGTGTCTCAAGACAAATTCCGGCATGCTGGTTGTAGACGATCCCTTTCTTGCCTGTGACAGAGCCGTCGAGGAAGTTGCCTGAGTAAACCTGTATGCCCGGTTCGTTTGTATAGACTGTAAGAAGTATGCCGGATTCAGGGCTGTAGAGCTCAACTGCCGGATTGTTTACGTTGCTTTCGTTGTCAAGCACAAAGTTATGGTCGTAGCCATTGCCGTTTTTGATCTGCTCGTTAGAAAAATCCTTGATGTTTTCTCCCACCGGGCGCGCACATCTGAAATCAAACGGCGTACCCTCTACCGAAGCGATCTCTCCGGTAGTCATATATGTGGAATCTACCGGAGTATAGCCGGAAGCGATCACATGCAGGATATTGTCGGTGACAGGATGTGAAGGATTGCCTGAAAGATTGAAATAAGAATGATTTGTGAGGTTTACGATAGTGGGTTTATCGGTTGTTGCCGAGTATTTGATGTCGAGCGAATTGTCGCCGAGCAGGGTATATGTCACAGTTGCCGTGAGTGTGCCGGGGAACTGGTTGTCACCATCGGGAGATACCATTGTAAGTTTGAGGGTTGAATCGTTGAGCTGCTCTGCTCCATAAACCCGGTACTGCCAACCGAGGTCACCCATTTCGCCACCGCCGTGCAGGCAGTGTCCGAAGTTGTTTTGCGGAAGCTGGATTGTATCGCCGTCTATTACGAATTTGCCTTGATTAATGCGGTTTGCATATCTGCCGATAGAAGCTCCGAAGTCGGATAGGTTGTTTTCCGGGAAATAAGCCTGTATGCTGTCGAACCCGAGCACGACATCCTGGAAGTTTCCGTTTTTGTCAGGAACCATCATCGAAACGAGGCGTCCTCCGAAATTAGTGATGCAGGCTTCAGCGCCGTTGGCGTTGACAAGAGTGAAAAGGGCTGTGGAATCGCCTTTAAATTCAGCTTTGAATTTTTCAGGGTTTAGTCCGGATTTTGTAATTGTGGCAGATTGGTTGCCGCTTCCGCAAGCCGCGAGGGCGAGAAGGGTGCCGATACCTGCCGAGATACGCAAAAGTTTCATTTTAGAGATGTATTTAGGTTTGATAAACGTTTTTAAGATTAACCGCCGGGGAAGTTGCCTGAAGGTTTTCTTCCCAAGTCAAGAGTAATTGACAGGTCTGTTTATGCGACAAGACCGGTCATGGTTTCATTTGGTCAAAAAAGTCGATAAATTCTCTGTCCGAAATCGTGGGTAATGCCCGTTTGTGACTCAAAATCAGAAAAGTTTTGCTTTTGGGTGTAAAATTAACACTCAAAATATAGCCTCCAAATTATTTTTGTATGTTTTATAACATATTTTTGATTATTTCAGACAAATAGATCAAAAAACCAACAAATAGACCAACGGAAAATATAGATAAATCCGTCGGAAGGATATTATTATTGGTGTGTTGGGAAAAATGTATTATTTTTGCGTTTGCAATTTAATCGTATCAATACATACACACCATGAAACATAGAAATTTTCTACCAGTGCTGGCAATTGCCGGAGTTTTTGCCGCTTCCTGCGGAACCGGCAAGACATCGTCAGAAAAGGATTATGCGGCGTTTGTGAATCCATTCATAGGTACTGGAGGTCACGGACACACTTTCCCCGGAGCAATAGTGCCGCATGGCATGATGCAGCCCGGACCTGACACCCGTATAGACGGATGGGATGCATGCTCCGGATATTATTATGCCGACAGCACAATCAACGGTTTTTCGCAGAATCATCTCAGCGGAACAGGCTGCTGTGATCTTGGCGACATACTGATCATGCCGACAGTCGGAGTCAAGGAATGGAACACTGTGGGGGTGACGGGAGATGTGCTTCCATATGCTTCCGCTTTTGACCATGCCAACGAGATAGCGGACCCCGGTTATTATTCAGTGACGCTTGACCGATATAATGTAAAGGCGGAGATCACAGCCACAGACCGTGCAGCCCTTTACCGGTTTACTTTTCCTGAAAGCGATCAGTCAGGGTTTATAATCGACATGGATTACAGCCTCAATCATCAGCGCAATGGAAAGATGGAGATCACCGCGATAAGCGATACCGAGATCACAGGCACGAAGACCACCTACGGGTGGGCTCCTGACCAGACCATCAATTTCTATGCCAAGTTTTCAAAACCGTTCACCTTTGAGAAAGTGAGCGAAAAGGTCGACACCGTGATCGGGGGGCAGCCGTGGAGCGGCGAGATATGCAAGGCACTTCTGTCATTCACAACAACCAAAGATGAGGAAGTGACAGTAGAGATCGGTCTTTCTGCAGTGGATGTGGACGGAGCCAAAAACAATGTCTCGGCATCGTTGTCAGGAAAGGATTTTGATACAGTCAAAGGTGAGGCCCGGGGCAAGTGGAATGATTTCCTCTCGAAAATCGACATTGAGACCGAGAACGATTCCGCACGTACAATTTTCTACACGGCGTTATACCACAC
>JAIDJJ010000156.1 GCA_029052265.1 Muribaculaceae bacterium | reverse complement strand
CTCCGGACGAATATCGCCTGTGGTATAGTTGAGAAATATGTCGTTGAGAGTGGGGAGGCGTTCTTCAAAATGCAGGATTTCACCTTGTATTGATATTGCCTGAAGAAGATCTGTGTTTCTGACATTTTCTTTTTTGCGCAGGCAGTAGGAATAACCTTTTCTACCGTTTACAGGAGGGATTTCATTTATATTTTCAAGCAGGTTGCTGTCAAGCAGCAACGGGAGCGACAGCGGGGAGCGGGTGGTGAGCAGAAGTTCGGAAGTCTTGTGAATTTCCTTGATGTCGGATATCCCTCCCTTTACAAGCAGCTTGCCATGATTGATAAGTGCAATTGTGGAGCACATTTCCTCGATTGCCGGCATATTGTGTGACGACAACATGATTGTAGCTCCCTTTTCATTGAGGCGGGTTATAAGGTCGCGTAGAAGAGCCCCGTTGATTGGATCAAAGCCGCTGAAAGGCTCATCAAGAATGACAAGGTCCGGTTCGTGTACCAATGTCGCTATTATCTGGACTTTTTGTTGGTTACCTTTGGAGAGTTCCTTGACTTTGCGCTTCCCTTGGCCTGTGAGATTGAATATTTCCATATATTCTCCCATCACGATCCTTAGCCGTGCTTTGTCGCCGCCTTTAAGTTGTCCGAAATACAGGATCTGGTCCTCCACACGCATCTTGTCATAAAGTCCTCGCTCTTCGGGCATATATCCGATCAGGCGACTTGCTTCGAGCGACGCGGGGATGCCGTTGATTGTCACGTTGCCCGAATCGTAGACAAGAAGATTATTAATGATTCTGAGTAGTGTGGTCTTACCGGCACCGTTTGGTCCGAGAAGCCCGCAGATCTCACCTCTCCCGACTGAGAAACTGACGTCGTCAAGAGCTTTGGTAGAAGCATAATGCTTGACCAGGTTATCTATCTGAAGGATGTTCATATTGTTGTTGTTATCGTTGTTTTAACTGATGCAGGTATGTTGGGCGTCAGATCCTGTATGTCTGAGATCTTCTCGCCGTTGATCCCGGACACAAGATTCTGTCTCCTATGTTTTTTGCCAGTTCACTGCGTTCACGCATTAGTCCGGCAAGTTTTAACTGAATACTCTGTTCCTCTTCATGAAGCCCTTTCCCGGAGATTTCTCTGAATTTTGCCATAAGCTCTTTGAGGCGCATGTCAAGAATACCGTTTTTCCATACATATATCGCAGTCGGGAGAAGAGAGATCAATTTGTCTTCCTCTTTCTCCACCGGACGTTCCCGCGAATATATGTGGCTTAGCTGATGATGTTCGGTGATAGCTTCCGTGGTCAGGCGTCTGACAATATCGTTTTCGTGGCTCGCCAGTTCTTTAGATGGATAGGCACGGGAAAATTCCAGTATCTGTTCATCCTCCCAATTGTTGAGACTCTCTTCAAGCTTTTGCTCTTCGCGTTGAATGTCATTGACCGACAGTTGTTTTTCGCCAATGATTCTATAGCCTTCCTGCCGCTTGTCATTTTTTTCAGCCTGGAGGCTTTCACGGAAAGTCTCCAGGCTCTTCCTGAATCCAGGAAGAAGTTCGGAAAGGAGATGGAATATTGTGGCAAAATCATTTACTGTAAATGAGGTTTCGTCTGCGGAAAGTTCGTCCGCTACATATTCAAGTACTGTAAGGATGGTACCTGTGGTGTCGTCCTGACAAAAATCAAGGAATCCGTATCGGATGCAATATTGCAGCACTTTCCATTCCATCGGCCGTAATGCGTTTTGAGTTGTGCGCGCTGCGGATGCTGCGGGGCGCCCATTGGCTGTATTGCGAGAGGGGAGAGGAGATCCGGATAAAGTGTTTTGTGGCGCCGGGGAGGTAGACGGGTGAATTTGGGGAGTGGCTGTATATGGCTGTTCATTATAATAAGACGGAAGTTGTCCGATATCGTTGCCTTGATTCTGGGAACGCAAGGTGCGTTGCTTTTTCAATTGCTCCACAACAGCTGCGCGTGCAGTGGCTGTTGCGCTGCCAATAGATTCCTCGCTTACTCCGAGCAGGCGGCTGCATTCCTGAATATACACATCCCTTTTCACCTTATCAGGAATACATGCAAGAGAACTGACTACGCTCCGAATTGCCTCAACTCTCTTTTGAGGGTTGTCATTGACTTCGTCCATCAGCACCTTAGTCTTGAAACGAATTATATCCGTCTCATGATCCCTCACATAATCCCTGAATTCTTCAGGGGTATGTTTTCTGGCAAACGAATCAGGGTCATCTCCATCAGGCAAAAGCAGCACATTCACATCAAGCTGATGAGACAGCAACATGTCGATACCCCTGAGAGATGCCTTAATGCCTGCCGCATCTCCGTCGTAAATCAACGTGACGTTTTTAGTGAAACGGTGGATCAGAGCAATCTGTCCGTCAGTAAGTGCCGTTCCGGATGATGCCACAACATTTTGCATGCCGGATTGCCACATCCCTATCACGTCGAGATAGCCTTCCACGAGATAACATTTGTCTTCTTTTACAATTGCACTTCTCGCCTGGTACATCCCATATAGTTCGTTGCTTTTTTTATACAGGTCTGATTCTGGAGAATTGATATATTTTGCCGGTCCCCCCTTAAGGTCCCTTCCGCCGAAAGCCACTACTTTGCCGGAAGAATTGAGTATGGGAAAAATTACCCTTCCGCGGAAACGGTCGTAGTCTCTTCCCTGTTGGCTTGTGCCGACAAGACCGAGAGTCTTAAGCACTTCCGGATTAAATCCTTTTTTTGTTGCAGCTTCAAGAAACGCATTGCCTTTGTCGAGGGCGTATCCGAGATGAAACTGTTTTATGGCTTGTCGGGTCACTCCTCTTCCATACAGATATTGCAGCCCGATATCCCTTCCGTCAGGAGTTTCGGCAAGATTCTCCTCAAAGTATTTCATAGCCCATTCATTAGCTATGAACATACCTTCCCTGCGGCTCTGTGCCTCCCTTTCCTCATCTGTGAGTTC
>JAIDJJ010000155.1 GCA_029052265.1 Muribaculaceae bacterium | reverse complement strand
AACATACTTTTAATATGGAGACATCGCAAGTTATGTCGCATACGCAAATCAAATGTCTGATCAGACATACCTGAGGTATCTCCATTTTATTTCTGTCACACCCCGGAATCTATAAATCACAAATCTATGACAACAAATCTTATAATCCAATACTCTCTGGTAGGCATGATTCTTCTGGCTGCCTCGGTATGGATTGTCTGGCAACTCATAAAAATCAGAAGACGTGGTCCCAAATCATGCTGCGGATGCTCTCTCTCTCAGACATGCAAAAAAACGCTCCCCAAGAATAAAGAGAGAGAATGCCACACGGGAAACTCTTCAAAAATATGAATTAATATTTCTACCATGAAAATCATTAAAATATGGGATTCGGAAGCATCTGACCGTCAACTTGACGAGATCTGTAAAAATCTTGAAGAAGGAAAAATCATGATTCTTCCCACTGATTCTTTATATGCTATAGCATGCGACGCTTTGAATCCAAAAGCTATTGAACGTATATGCCGCCTCAAAGGGATCAATCCGGCAAAAACCAATCTTTCCATTATATGCTCCGACATATCAATGGCTTCCGAATACGCCCGGTATGACAATTATGCATTCCGCCTCCTAAAAGATCATACTCCCGGACCATTCACATTTCTTTTTAAATCAGCTTCCTCCCTGCCGAAAGCTTTCAAGGGCAGAAAGACTGTGGGCGTACGCATACCGGACTGCAAACTTTGTAGGGATATAGCCGAACATCTCGGACATCCCATACTATCAACTTCAATTGAATACGAAAACGAAGATTATGCACGAGACCCCGGACTAATTGCGGAAGCATATGATTCCAAAGTGGATTTCCTTCTTCAGGGAGAAGACGGAAGCACCGATCCTTCCACCGTAATAGACTGCACCGGGTCAACTCCGGAAATAGTGAGACAAGGGAAGGGAATCATCTGAACACATCCTCCATCACATTCCGCTAATCATAATACGACACAAAATACCTGACAATCAATACTTCGCAAGGCAATTTTTTTTTGAAGATTCTTTTAACTGCGAATATTGTTGGAATTATGGAATTATTTCCGTAATTTTGCATTGAAACATCAAGGAGACTTACCCATACTGTAAAAGCCTCCCGATCCACTAAAACTAACATTAATATATATAACCTCAATATTAAGATTTTATGTCAAAAGTAACAGTTGTAGGCGCCGGCAATGTGGGCGCTACAGCAGCAAATGTCATCGCGCTGCGCGAAATTGCTGATGAAGTTGTAATGATCGATATCAAGGAAGGTGTATCTGAAGGCAAAGCCATGGACATGATGCAGACTGCCAACCTTCTTGACATGAACACTCGCATCAGCGGTGTAACCAACAATTATGAAGCGACAAAAGACAGCGACGTCGTTGTAATCACTTCCGGAATACCCCGCAAGCCGGGCATGACTCGCGAAGAGCTAATCGGTGTAAACGCCGGCATCGTTAAGCAGGTCACTGAAAGCGTCCTCGCCCACAGCCCCAACGCTGTGATTGTATGTGTCTCCAACCCTATGGATACAATGACTTACCTTATCCACAAAGTATCCGGTCTTCCCAAAAACCGTATCATCGGCATGGGTGGTGCACTCGACAGCAGCCGCTTCAAATATTACCTCAGCAAGGCTCTTAATGCAAACCCCAATGAAGTGGAAGGCTTCGTTATCGGAGGTCATGGCGACACTACAATGATCCCCATGAAGAGATTCGCAACCCTTCGCGGCATTCCTGTGACTGAACTCCTTTCTGCTGAAGAACTTGACAAAGTTGCAGCTGACACTATGGTAGGCGGTGCCACTCTCACAAAACTCCTCGGAACTTCTGCTTGGTATGCTCCGGGTGCAGCTACTGCAGAAGTTGTGGAAGCGGTTATCCACGACCAGGATGCTATCATTCCTTGCTCTGCCCTTCTTGACGGCGAGTATGGTGAGAAGGATCTCTGCATCGGTGTTCCTTGCGTACTTGGCAAGGGTGGCATCAAGAAAATCCTTGAGATCGAACTCAACGAGGAAGAAAAGGCTCTCTTCAAGAAGAGCGCCGAGGCTGTGCATAAGACTAATGCAGCTCTCCCCTGCTGATATTTATAATCGATGCTCGAATACAAAAAGAGGACGCTCAGGCGTCCTCTTTTTGTATTCGAGCATCGATTAATCTTTTTCCGGGTCTCTATGGCAACGCAATCTGCCAATAAATAAAGACTCCTATGATCGACAAAATTGTCAGAATCCCGAAAACCAAGGCACATGACCGCAAAGAATTTGCTGCCTGTATACTGATCCGCGACAGGTAAGCTACTGCCAATTCGCAAAACGCGGACATAAACATAAAAAATATCGGTATAAAACACCACCATTGTGCATGATATACTGACAAGATGACTACTACCGATATGGTCAGGATCACACCGCCCCAGGCGGCAGGTTTTGAGCAATTCATTCTATTTATATTTATTATTTAATACGCTATCTTAGAAACTGTTTAAAATTTATTTTGTCTTGTCATTGAGGTCTTTGTCATCATCTTTATGATATTTATTCAGTCA
>JAIDJJ010000154.1 GCA_029052265.1 Muribaculaceae bacterium | reverse complement strand
GCCGGACTGACTCTCGAAAGTCTCACCCGCTCATCCTTCCTGCCGCAACAGCGCGGATGGATCCGGGGATTGAACAATTCCGATTTCTATTTCTGCGAGCTTCAGAAAGGGGATGCAAGCAAATATGTGATGTCAGGACTGTTGGTAGACAATGGAGAGATAATGTTGAATGCCTGTCCGACAGACTGGAGAAGCTGGAATAAAAGAGCGGAAGAACTAAAGACCGCGGGGACATACCGGAGTGAGTTTGAACGCCCCCGTGCCCAGGCGGTATTTGTGAAATATGCGGGAAAAAGCAATGACGTATATGTGTCGACACTCACAGAATTTGCAAACTCGGAGAAAGGGTATAATACACTCCATACAATCCTGTCTAATGCCGGTGTCAAGATGACAAAGAGGTCAATTGATCCAAATGATGTATTCTTCTTCCGCGACAACTGTATAATATTCCCGAAATCTGCACTTGAACATTCATCAAAAGACTCAGAAGGGAAACATACGCTCACATTCTATGCATATAGCCCGCGTCCGCTTGATGACCTTCTGATTGAGCCGAATGTCCCCAAATTGAAAATGGAAGTGAAAAATCCGGATGTCACATTCTATGTCAATGATGAGGAGTTTAGAGGCGCACAGGGGAACAATGAATGCCGCTACGAGGAAATCCCTTTGAAACAGGGCTGGAATAAGCTGACGATAAAGTTTGCAGATAAAAACCTGAACGATTTTTCCGGCTGGTTCTCATGTGACAACAATGCTTCGTTCATGCCTCTGATGAAGGCTTCTTACGAGAATCCCGAATATAAATAAAGATGGCGTAGCCTCGATAAAAAGCCTGGAACCTGATTATATCTTATTCAGTCATTCTGTCGGATGATATGACCGGAGGAGAGGTGGGCGTATACGCCATTGATGGAAGGGAAGAATATTCCGCAACTATCACGGACGGTTGTACATTTTTTGTGGGATAGGGTCTAAGAAAGATCTGACAAGCGTCACAGAATATCAGTAAGAATTGGGAAATGGAAGTTTCCACCGGTTTGCGGTGGAAACTTCTTATATATGATAAAGAGGTAATTTTGCGTTAATAGTAACGTTAATATTGAAGATTAAACGATTTCAGTAATAAGTCAAGAATATAGAACGTATGAGAAGTGATAATAGTGAAGAGATCTTTCCTGTAGTGGATGCCGAAGGAAACGTGATTGGCAAGGCGACAAGGGGAGAGTGTCATGGCGGATCTAAGTTGTTGCATCCGGTGGTGCATTTGCATGTTTTCGATAAGTCGGGAAGGCTTTATCTTCAGCGACGGCCGGATTGGAAGGATATTCAGCCCGGAAAGTGGGATACCGCTGTCGGCGGTCATGTAGATTATGGTGAGGATGTAATGTCGGCACTTAGAAGAGAGGCAAGGGAGGAATTGGGGCTCACAGACTTTGTGGCGGAGAAATTAAAAAGTTACGTTTTTGAATCCGCACGGGAAAAGGAGCTTGTGAATGCTTTCAAAACAGTCATTGAATACGATCCTGCTCCAAGCGATGAACTTTCCGGAGGGAGGTTCTGGGATAAGGAGGAAATTCTTTCCTGTATGGGTAAAGGGGTGTTCACTCCCAATTTTGAACAGGAATATACAGCATTGTTCTGCCGTTGAGTGTGATGTGTATAAATACTTTTGAATATGACTCAGAGTTTTGGTAAAAAGTACTTTGTTTTCTTATTGATATTTTTAGGGGCGCTGTCTGCGTTCGGACCGTTTATAACGGATTTCTATCTTCCGACGTTGCCGGCTATGGCTGATATTTTCAACACTTCGGCATCAATGGTTCAGTTGGGTCTGACTGCAAGTCTTCTGGGTATCGCCTTGGGACAGGTTTTCTTTGGACCGTTAAGCGACAAATACGGACGGTTGCCGATTATGGTATGGTCATTGGTTCTGTTTGCAATGTCTACTGTAGGTTGTATTTATTCCCCAAGTATAGAGATGTTTGATATCTTCCGTTTCCTTCAAGGGCTCGGAGGGGCGGGAGGAATTGTAATGTCGCGTTCTGTAGCCACCGATTGTTACAGCGGCAGGGAATTGGCAAAAGTGCTTGCAATAGTCGGTGCCATAAACGGAATAGCTCCCGTAGTGGCACCGGTGACGGGTGGAATAGTTGCACAATCGTTGGGTTGGCAAGGAATATTTTGGGTGTTGTTTGCCATTGGAGTTGTCCTGATGGGTATGTGCGTTCCATTTAGGGAATCATTGCCAAAGGAAAATCGGGTTAATGGATCGGTTTGGAAAGCTGCGCATGGTTTTGTGGATGTTTTCAAGATTCCGGAATTCAGACGGTATGTTGCAGTATTCGGTCTTGCATACGGAGTTTTGTTTACATATATTTCGAGCGCGTCGTTTATTGTGCAGGATCATTTCGGATATTCGGAAATTCAGTTTTCGCTCACATTTGGCACGAATGCCATCATTATAGCTATCGGGTCAGGATTGGCGATGAAGTTCAAAAATATGGAAAACGCGGCATTGTTCAGCACAGCCGGCATGACTATATTTTCAATTCTTCTTTTGATCTCGTATTTCTTTACAGATTCTTTTCTTGTGTATGAAGGATTGACAATTATATCGCTTTTCTTCCTGGGATTTATCTTTCCATCAGTCACAGCTCTCGGAATGGAGAGTGGAAGAAAGGCGGTGGGAGCAGCGTCTGCCGTGCTCGGTGCAGTGGGGTTTGCCTGTGGAGGATTGGTTTCTCCTTTAGTCGGTATAGGAGACCTGATGCTCACCACCTATATCCTTTTAGTGGTATGCAGTGGTTTCGCTACCGTTTTGTGTTTAGGAAAATCCTGATAATAAAAATGCCCTCCATCATAGACAGAGGGCATTTCTTATGAAGGGTATTCCATATTTTCAGGATGAATATCTTGCAGAATTTCAGTTAGAAAAATTTTAGCATACTCCTTCGCGGCAGGTAGATCATTGAATGTGTAATTCCCGCAATCTTTAGCCGTCGCACCCGGAATCTCTCCTTCAAAATCAGCGATAAATCTGAAAGTCTCAGTCAGGAGCGGAATAATGTCGGCAGGTTGCAGATTTCCTTGCATCAATAGATAGTTTCCTGTGCAACATCCCATCGGTCCCCAATAAACGATCCGGTCTTTCCATTCCGGGTTGTTTCTGAGGTAGGTTGCGGCGAGATGTTCCATGGCGTGCAAAGCCTGTGGAGATATTGCCGGCTGACGGTTGGGCTCTGTAAGCCTGATGTCAAAAGTGGTGATTGTGTCACCGTTTGGGGTTATGTCGCGTCTGGATACGTACACTCCCCGTAGCAGACGGTTATGATCTATTGTAAAACTTGCAATTTTTTCCATGCTGCAAAATTAAATCTTTTTCAAAGACCTACAAAGTATAGATGCCGATATTTTTAGAATGCAGACGAGACATAATCCTCAATTTGTATAAGGAGGCATGTAGGAGGTTTTGCCGGCAAAGAGAATTGCCCCGGTGCTTTCTTCTGTTATAAAATAATAGAAAGGTTCGTCCATGATGAAATAATTCCCAGGAGAGAAACTAAGTGGTTCATCTCCGATATACGACGAGGAACTTGTCTTTATTCCCCTTTCATCCAGCTTCAGAACGTTCGACTGGTTGAATTTATTTATAATTAATGGAGTCTCTGCAATGTTGCCAAGTTCGTTATCGCTTGAAAATATTTTTTTGATTCCCATGTCTTGAATTATGTCAATGAAATCAAAATCAGTTGAAATGTCTAACTCTGGAAACTTGATTGTTCTGCAACCTCCTAAATTATTGTTATTCAGTAGATATTTCCAGCTCTCGTTGTTGAGATGTTTCAGTACATCTTGGATATTATGCTGTTCATTGGGAATGATAAAATAAATGGCATATGAAACGTCAGAGAGTCTTATTCTCAAAAGATAACATATTTCATCACGAGAAATAGATTCACTTCCACCTACGGTGATCAGCATCGGGATATTACTGATGGAGCCGTCGGCATTTCTGAATTCAGTTAATTCTGAGTTCGCCAGATCGCATTTCGATACCCATTCCAATGTTAAGAAAGTTGAGTTTATCACTCCAAAAGAATTTTTATCAAGGTCATTTTTAGAAGCAAAGTCTTTAATCAATCCCCCTGTTTTTTTGCTTACCCATGAATCTATATCGGAATTGGAAGAATTTCTCAGTTCTTCGATGTTATAAAACGTCTTGAGAACATCGACATATTCTTTTTTTATACCGATATAATCTTTATAGTATAAGGCATTTGCGACAGAGAATGTTGACAGTTTTGTCTTTTTGGAGACCGCGGAAATAAGTTTGGAACAATAGTCGTTGACATCCTGCAGGGTTGCATCTTCACCCAAGTGCAAGGCTTTTGTTATTTCCATGAGGGTTTCGCTGTTGTCGTCAGCCCCGTTTGCTATCATTGCCAGACACCATGCCGCACTTTGAGGAGATATGAAATAGTTCTGCATTTCGTCCCCTAATCTGTTTTCAGATGCTCTCATGAGATCGAAGGTGAAATCATTCACAGCCTCAACGGCATTGGTTTCGCTGCGGGTAAGTGTAATATTCAGAGGTTCGTAATAGTCCTCCTCTTCAGAAGAACAGCCTATAAATATAGAAACAATGAATAGCAGATTTATTGTTAAAATGGTCTTTTTCATAATAAAGGTTTTATTTAGAGAAATTATTTAACTGTATAGGAAATCATTTTATGAGTTTTGTAGAAAACATCTTCATCATTTCCTTGTAAATTTTTAATTGTGATATT
>JAIDJJ010000153.1 GCA_029052265.1 Muribaculaceae bacterium | reverse complement strand
ACCACGAGGAGGGTAAGCCGGGAAAAATCGAGATTGTTCCAACAAAACCTTATGCCTCTCAGCAGGACCTTGCTCTGGCATATTCTCCGGGAGTTGCATATCCTTGTCTGGAAATAGAAAAAAATCCTGAAGACGCTTACCGTTATACCAACCGTGGCAATCTTGTGGGTGTGATAAGTAATGGAACAGCCGTGCTCGGGCTGGGGGATATAGGGGCTCTTGCCGGAAAACCGGTAATGGAAGGGAAGGCTCTTCTGTTTAAGATTTTTGCCGGTCTTGATGCGTTTGACATCGAGATAAATGAAAAAGACCCTGACAAGATTATCGAGATAGTCAAGGCGATATCTCCGACTTTCGGAGGAATAAATCTTGAAGATATCAAGGCTCCGGAATGTTTCAAAATTGAAACCCGGCTTAAAGAGGAGTGCGATATTCCTGTGATGCACGACGACCAGCATGGCACTGCAATAATATCCGGGGCGGGACTACTCAATGCTCTCCAGATTCAAGGTAAAAAGATCGGGGATGTGCGCTTGGTGGTGAATGGCGCCGGTGCTGCCGCTATCAGTTGCACGCGTCTTTATGTCGCGCTCGGTGTCAATCCCCGCAATGTAGTCATGTGCGATTCCAAAGGTGTGATACGTGCAGACCGAGAGGGTCTCAACTCTCAGAAGAAGGAGTTTGCCACAGACAGAGACCTGCATACGCTTGCCGAGGCAATGAAGGATGCCGATGTCTTTCTGGGACTGAGTGTGGCGGACGTGGTGACTCCGGAGATGGTCCTTTCCATGGCTCCGAACCCTATTGTGTTTGCTCTTGCCAATCCTAATCCTGAGATCGCATATGATCTCGCCATGGAAACTCGCCCTGACATTATTGTCGCGACAGGACGAAGCGATTATCCGAACCAGATCAACAATGTTATAGGATTCCCTTACATTTTCCGTGGTGCTCTTGACTGCGGTGCAACTTCCATCAATGAGGCAATGAAAATAGCTGCCGTACACGCCATTGCTGATCTGGCAAAGGATCCGGTGCCTTCAGTTGTGGATGAGGCATACGGCATGAACAATATTAAATTCGGCAGGGAATATATACTGCCCAAGGCACTTGACCCGAGGCTGTTGCTTTGCGTGGCTCCGGCTGTGGCAAAGGCAGCTGCGCAGACAGGTATAGCACGGCGTCCGATTCCTGACTGGACCGCATATCAGGCGAAATTGCGTAGCCTTATGGGTGATGACGGGAAGATGATGCGCCATATTGCAGATGTGGCGAAGCAGACCCCGAAGCGAGTGGTCATATGCGAGGGCAATATGGACAATATGCTGCGTGCGGCAGTGAGGTGTGCCAGGGAAGGTGTTTGCCGCCCGGTTGTGCTCGGTAATGAAGAGATGATTGAAAAACGTGCGGCACGTCTCGGTCTTTCTATCGATAATGTGGAGATTGTAAATCCGCGTCACGACCGCGAGGCGGAAACACGTGAACGTTATGCCTGCATACTCGCCAAAAAGAAAGCCCGTGAAGGGTTCACATTCGATTTTGCTCTGGAGAAGATGTTCAACAGAACTTATTTCGGAATGATGATGGTGGAAACGGGAGATGCTGACGCGTGTCTCGTGTCAACTTATTCGGCAGGAGAGGCAACGGCAAGCAATGTGCTGTCAATAATAGGGTTGCAGGAAGGTTATAATCATTTTGCCACCATGCATGTGCTTAACACCCGCCGCGGAACATTCTTTATCGCCGATACTGCTGTGAATCCGGATGCCGACCGTTCGGCTCTTGTCGACATAGCCCGTCTTGCAAGTCATACTGTGAAATTCTTTGCACAGGAACCCGTGATGGCGATGCTTTCTTATAGCAATTTCGGGTCGTCAGAGCATGAAGAGGCTACAATGGTGGCGGATGCGGTCAAAGAGCTTCACGAAAAATATCCCGAAATGCTTGTTGACGGGGAGATGCAGGTGGAATACGCGCTCGATACCAGATTGCGTGATGAAACATTCCCTTTCAATAAAATCAAAGGAAAGAATGTGAATACATTGATATTCCCGAATCTCACAGCTGCCAACTGCACAGGCAAGATGTTGCTTTCGATGGGTATCGGAAGTATCATAGGTCCGATTCAGATGGGTCTTAAAAAACCGGTATATTTTACCAACAGCAACAGTTCTGAACAGGAAATCTACGATCTTGTCGCAATAGCGGCACTGGATGCCATCACACTTGATAAAAAATAATTATAAGGCTAAAGTGTTGATACAGAGTGGGACCGTATAGGTACGGTTCCACTCTGTTCCATTATTTACAAAAAAATTTCAATTTATAATAGGGGATTTCCATATATGCCGTATCATTAGATAAGAACGGCGCCCGGATATAGTCTTTATCAGTGTCGTGACCTTACATTATGAAAAATAAACTACTATTATCATTATCGATTGCATTTCTTTGTGCGGGAAGTGTCTGTGCCGGCAATATTACGCTACGCGCAGTTGACCGTCCGGCAAGCACGGTGTTTGAAGAGATCATGAGGCAAAGCGGGAAAAATTATGTATATCCTTCGGGGATGCTTGATAAGCTAAAGGTATCCCTGAATTTAAAAGATGTTTCGCTGACTGAGGCTCTTGACCGGATGTTTGAGAATACCGGTATCAGATATAAGATAAGAGGGAACAATGTAACACTTTTTGAGGAGGTAAAGGAAAAAAAAACTTTGAAACTTCGTAAGACAGTGAGCGGTTTTGTGAGGGAAGCCGGTAGTGGCGAGGCTCTTGTCGGCGCATTGGTAAAAGGGGCAGGCAAAGCTGCCGTCACCAATGTCATGGGTTTCTATTCAATTTCGCTTCCGGAAGGAAAGAATTGGCTTGAAGTCTCTTATCCGGGATATGTGAAAGTCTCTTCTGACACATTCAATCTGAATTCTGACAAGACGGTAGATTTTGCGATGGATCCGGATGGCACGGTTCTTGATGAATTGATAGTACACGGAAGCAAAAACAATACTCTGTCGATGGACGCCGCGAGTGTAGGCGTATTGAATCTCAACAAGGGAGTCATAGCTTCCACTCCGGTAATATTCGGAGAAAGCGATGTCATAAAGACTCTTCAGCTTGAGCCGGGAGTATCTGCCGGAGTCGAGGGTATGGCAGGGATGTATGTCCATGGGGGTAATGCCGATGAAAACATGTATATGCTTGACAACATACCTCTTTATCAGGTGAATCACGTCGGCGGACTTTTTTCAGCTTTCAATACAGAAGCGATCAGAAATGTGGATTTCTATAAATCATCTTTCCCTGCCAAATACGACGGACGGTTGTCTTCTTACATGGATGTACATACCAAAGACGGATCGCTTGAAGAACATCACGGCTCTTTTAGATTAGGGCTCACCTCAGGCGCGTTCAATATCGACGGACCTATCTGGAAAGGACATACTTCATATTCGGTCGCACTTAGAAGATCGTGGTTTGATATTCTAACAATCCCCGGATGTGCCATATATAATAGCTTTTCGAAGGATGAGAACAACAATCTGGGATTGGCGTTCACTGATATTAATGCCAAAGTAAATCATAGGTTTTCAGACAGGAGCAGCGCACATGTCATGTTTTATTACGGTCAGGATTATCTTTATGTAAAGCAATCTTACGATATGAATAAATCGGAAGGGTACTATGATTATCTGAAGAATCATCTTAGATGGGGCAACATGGTGGTGTCGGCAGGCTGGAACTATGTATTGTCTCCAAAATTGTTTGGAGAATTTACTGCTGCATATACCAGATACATGTCAAAACTTACCCATATTGATGAAGATGGTGAAAAAGAGAACGGTAAGACCACTTCTTTTACATATTCCGAATTAAGTTCGGATAACAATATCAACGACTGGATTTTTAGAGGCGATTTTGAATGGCATCCTCATGACCTGCATTCCATAAATTTCGGAGCGTATTACACACGCCATAGCTTCCTCCCTTTCAGGGACAGACGTACGATTGCTTCTGAAAACATGCATGAAACAATGACTGATAAAATCACTACTTATCATGCCAACGAATTCAACATATATGGAAGCGGAGACTGGACGCCTTTCAACAACTTACGACTGAATTACGGATTGCACTACAGCCTGTTTAATATAGAAGGCAGAACACATCAGGGACTTTCCCCGAGGGTTTCGTTAAGATGGAGTCCTGCAAAAGATTGGGCGGTCAAGGCGGGGTATTCCAAAACAGTGCAATATGTCCATCAATTGATTCAAAGTTCGATTTCTCTCCCGACAGATCAATGGATACCTATTCTCGGTGCTCAGAAGCCTCAGACCGCTGACAAGATAGCTGCAGGAGTTTATTATTCCCCTGAAACATCACTTACTTTTTCCGTAGAAGGGTATTGGAAATGGATGAATAACCTTCTTGAATATGCAGATGAATACTATATCCTTCCGCCTGATATAGCTTGGAATGAAAAAATGGCAATCGGCAAGGGAACCGCAAAAGGAGTAGACTTCAAAGTTTCAAAAGAATTCGGCAAACTCAGTGGACACGTCAGCTATTCCCTTCTGTGGGCAGACAGGCAGTTCCCCGACAAAAATCATGGAAAAAAATTTCCTGCGAGATTTGATAACCGCCATAAAATAAATGTGATGGTCAATTGGAAAATTAATAAAAAATGGGATATGAATGTCTCATGGACGGGGATGTCAGGGAATCGTATCACATTGCCGACACAATGCTGGGTTGACCCCGGGCTGGCTCCTTGGCATTACGGGATGACGCTTGCCACAGAAGTCAACAATTATCGTTTGCCATTCTATCATCGCATGGATCTTAGTTTTACCCGCTATACTAAACGCGGATTCTGGAACTTCAGTCTATATAACGCCTATTGCAACATGAATACGATAGGTGTCCAACGGGATTACAATTATGAATCAGGCAAATTGCTTCCTGTGTTTAAAAAGATCAAACTTTTACCAATAATTCCTTCGGTATCTTATACATGGATTTTTTAATTATGAATATGCGTAGATTTTTAAGAAAATACATACTTCCTCTTGTCCTTTCTCTTGTCTTGACTTCATGTTTCTCGGATTTTGAACCTGATATTGAGAGTAAGCCCGTGTTATGTATGATCTCCAATATCTCTGACGGGGACAGCATAAAAGTGTCACTTACTCACACCTGGAGATGGTCGGATAAGTCAGAAAGTATCTCGATGAATGCTCCTTGGGGTTCGGATGGAAAACTTGAGTCAGATCTTCTGGTAGAGGATGCTCTGGTTAAATTGTATGTTAATGATGAATACAAAGAGACATTAAAATTGGGTAAGGGAATGTCAGGAATAGGGATGAATAAATATATAAATGGTGGTGTATATTATCCGGTGGATGATTATCCGTGGGCTACTACCGGTTATGTATATTATATTGCTGACTATATTCCTCAATGTGGTGATAAAATCAGACTCGAAGCTGAATCCGAGGAATATGGGTCGGCATGGGCTGAGGTAACGGTGCCGCAGACTGTCGAGATTGATAGCGTGGATTACACTGTAAGTAATTTTGATGACCGGAATACTGCCTTGAGCGAATTCTATCTGTTTAATATGAACCTCTCTGTGTGGTTTTCAGATCCAGGCAATGAAACAAACTATTACATGTTTGAAACTTCCTCACCCGGTTACTTTAAAGGGGTGGATGCAGAGGGGCTCGAATATGAGGAGTCTGTGAATTTTAGAGACGTGACAGATGATCCCCTGTTTACGGAGCATGTCTCGGCAATAGATCATGTGCTGGCGGAAACGAGTGGATATTCCTTGTTTTCAGACCGGCAGATTTCCGGTAAAAGTTATCCGCTACATGTTCGTCTTGAAGGGGTGTCTTATCAGTTGGATAATAGATCGGCTATTCCTGATGCAGAAAACAGCTATATAAAATTTATTCTTTATTCTATATCCCCCAGCTATTACCGGCATGTAATTTCTGTTTGGGCGGCTAACGACGGAATTGTCGGAGCCTTAGGGGATGTGGGTCTTGCCGAACCTGTCTTTGCCGCAAGTAATGTGTCTACAGGAGCGGGGGTGGTGTCGGCATCAGCCAAATATGAATATAAACTATATATGCGTCCGTTAATAGAGAGTATACAGAAAGAATCACAACAATAAAAATGTCAGATGAAAGAAGGACGGCAGGCATGGGATGTGCCTGCCGTTTTGTATGCCGTTTGTTGCATAACTTGAATCTTTAGAAATCTATACCGATTCTGAAAGAGAAATGATTTTGAGTCAGAGTGAAGCGTCGTCCGGTTGGTCTCAAGGTAGTGTACCCATTGTCAGAATCAAAAGATATTTCATACTCGTCATGACGGGAAGCTGTGAATGTCCAGCCTATCCCTAAATTCAGACCAACCTTCTTTCCCCAATTGAACCTGTAACCTACGGATGGGGAAAGATAAAATCCTTTGTCTTCGGAGTTTGAATAATAACCGCCGATTCTCAGGTCGCCGAAGGGGGTGAATATTCCCCACTTTTGATCGGTGCGTGCCTGAATGAACGTAGGTACAAACCAGTGGTTTGTTCTGTTGCTTCGGTGTAATTCCGCAGATACTCCCGCACCTAAAAAGAATTGGTTGTTGAATTGGTATCCGTGAGATGTAGACAATCCGGAATGAACTTGAGTGGAACGTCCCCAATCAAATACCCCTGAGGGTAATGGTTGATATCCATATGGACGTCTGAGATCGTTGCTCCATTCTAAAAATCCCCTGTAACCTTTTTCCGGCTGCTCCGCATGCAAGGGAAATGACAATACGGCTAATACAGGTAAAATGTAAATCCGTTTCATTGATTT
>JAIDJJ010000152.1 GCA_029052265.1 Muribaculaceae bacterium | reverse complement strand
CGTGGAAAAAAGCCGCTTTTATATTAAAGTTATTTAAAAATCAACCTCAAAAACCCTAAAAACAACGCATAACATTGAAAAATTTATTAACTTTGCACATTGAAAAATCAGCATTTCCGGAAACTTTTTCCACCTCGGAATGCCGATACACACCGGCACTTGTATCGCCGGCAGAATTCAAGTAGCATGACAAACAATCGAATACTCTTCATCAATCAGGAAATCGCGCCTTATCTCACATCAACCCCCAACGCCGCCCTTGGCAAAGCACTTGCCACCGGAATGCAGGAACGGGGTTTTGAGATCAGGACTTTTATGCCCAAATTCGGGACAGTCAATGAACGCAGGAACCAACTCCACGAGGTGATCCGCCTTTCAGGCATTAATATTGCCATTGATGACAACGATCACCCCTTGATAATCAAAGTCGCATCACTTCAGCCTTCGCGCATACAGGTATATTTCATCGACAACGATGACTATTTCCAGAAACTTGATGAGGACGAGGATGCCGTAGGAAGCAATCGCCCTGACAACGACGAAAGAGCGATCTTCTTTGCAAGAGGCACTTTGGAAACTGCAAAGAAACTTCGCTGGGATCCCAAGATACTGCAATGCTCAGGATGGATCACAGCCCTTGTGCCAATGTACCTTAAACGTATGTATGGCGACGAACTCTCTTTCAAGGGAACAAAAGTGGTGTATTCTGTTCTTCCCGGAAAGATCTCAGCGCCTGTCGACGAAAGAATTATTGCCAAATTAAAGGCTGATGGAATCTCTTCACGCGACATCAAGAAATTTGCCGGACTTCCATTCGACACAGACCTTCTTCACCACATGGCAATAGAGTTCTCTCATGCCGTGATTATAGACGACCCCGACGTGTCGCCGGAACTCCTCGAATATATAAAATCCACAGGCAAGCCATTCATAACCCATGAGCAACTTGCTGCCGGACCTGACGCATATGCAGAATTCTATAAGTCGCTCTGACTTTTCAAAATTCCAATCATTTCATGAACATCATTTCTTTGAAGAATGACATAAAGCCTTTCCGCCTTGCGTTGCCGATAGCGGCAGTGGCTCTCGCATCGCTCGGTGTGGCTTGCGACGATGAGACAAGCAAAATTGGGGCATCATTGACAGAAGGTGATATTTCAATTTCAATCGACACTCTCTCTTTTAATCTGGATGCAAAGTCCATACCCAACAACGACTATGACTCCAGGACCGGCAACCTTCTTCTCGGCAATCTTGACGTGCCTGAATACGGCAAGCTAAACTGCTCTTTTGTAAGCAGGCTTATGTGCGCCACATCGCTTGATGAAGTGCCCGACTCTCTTCGCTCTCCGGAAAGAGTCGACTCCTGCAAACTGATTCTCTACATGAGCCGCGGAGATCTGACCGGAGACTCCCTGACGCCACAGAAAGTTTCCGCTTATAATCTCACCCAGCAGCTTCCTTCTGATATAACCAATTCTTTTGATCCGGCAGGCTATTACGACCCCTCGAAAAAACTCGGGTCGAAAAGTTTTACCGCATCTTATATCGGAAGAGTGGATTCTCTTGCCACTTCAAGTCCGTCGCTCAACTCAAACAACATTCCGGTCAATTCCACGATTGCAATCGATATTGATGTCGATAAAGAGTTGGGGATCAAAATATTCCAGGACTATAAGGAACGCCCGGAAATATTCGAATGGCCATCGACTTTCGCACAATATTATCCCGGACTGTTTGTAGAGCCTTCGTTCGGCAAAGGATGCGTTTCCAACATACAGGCGATAGACCTGACTGTATTTTATTGGTACAACAAAAAAGTCACCACAATAGAAGACAAAGACACGACTATAACATGGGAACATGCAGCATCTTATGTGACCCCATTGATGTCGGCGCCGGAAGTCCTGAGCAGCAACAATATAACCTACGAAGTGTCTGACTACATCAAGAATCTTGTAAACGGCGGGAAATCTATCATCACAACTCCCGGAGGGTACAATGTTTCTTTTAAATTTCCCGCAGACGACATATTGGAACACTACAGAAAAGACTCTCACAATCTTTCTCTGATAAGCGACCTCATATTGTCGATCCCTGCAGAAACGATCGACAACGACTACGGTATAGGTGCTCCACCGACCCTTATGTTGATAAAGACATCCGAACTCAAAGATTTCTTCAATCTTAACAAGATTCCGGACAATCTGACATCTTTTACTGCGGACTATGATTCCACAAACAAAAGATACAGATTCTCGTCTATGAGATCTTACATCCTTGATCTTCTCAGCAAAAACAGCGTGACCGAAGAAGACATCGAGTTTACTGTTGTCCCTATCAGCCTGACAACTGAGAAAGGTAGCAACAACTCCAATACGTCTTACATCACCAAATGTACGCCTTACACTGTGAAGCCTACCATGGTGCACCTTCTTACTGATGAAGCCGAGATAATATTCACTTTCTCTTCTCAGATTATTGACTGATATTCAACATTTCAATCTTGAAATCCAAATTTCATGACAATACTGATCACTCTTTTCAGCCTGATCTCTTTTATCACCGGCTCTGACAGTATCGGCTCCGCCCGCAAGGCGGAGTTGCTGTTTGTAGGCGACGCCATGCAACATCAGGCTCAGCTTGACCGGGCTTTACAATTAGGCAACGGCAAGGAATATGATTATTCCGATTGTTTCACATTGATTGCGCCGGCTATACTCGCCGCTGATTATGCGGTATGCAATCTTGAAGTGCCGTTAGGCGGAGGTCCCGATTATTCCGGATATCCCTGTTTCAGCGCTCCCGACTCTTATGCGGAGGCTTTGAGAGACGCGGGGTTCGACATGATGCTTACCGCCAATAACCATTGTCTTGACCGCCGCGACAAAGCGGCAAGGAGGACTCTTGACGCGCTTGACAGTCTTGGCGTAGACCATATAGGCACATACCATGACGCGCTGCAACGTGATTCTCTCATCCCTTTTATCAAAGACATTAATGGATTTAAAATCGGTTTTCTCAACTACACATATGGCACAAACGGCATCCTCCCTAAGGATGGTGTAGAAGTATCATTGATCGACCGTGAAAAAATAGCGGAAGAAATAGCTCGCACACGCAACGCCGGAGCCGAAATTATTGTGGCAGCCATGCATTGGGGAATTGAATATGTGCTCTTGGAAAACCAACCCCAACGGGATCTTGCAGATTTTCTTGTGAACCAAGGGGTAGACCTTATAATAGGAGGACACCCTCATGTGGTACAGCCGATGAAAGTGGTGAGAAACGAGAAAGAAAACAAGGACGTCCTTATTGTCTACTCATTAGGAAACTTCATTTCAAATATGAAAACTGCCGACACCAGAGGCGGCGCGATTGTCAATGCCACAATCATCCGCGACGCAGATGGCAAAGCCAGATTCAGCCATGCAACTTACGACACTGTCTTCGCTGCCAAACCGGAAGGAAATTCCAATTACCTGGTGATCCCGTCATGGATGCCGGATAAAATCCCCGCATCACAAAAACTGCATTGGCAGATTTTCGAACGTGGGGCTTCCAAAATTTTTGATACATACAATGTAAATGTACCCAGAGGACACTGATCTGGCAAAACATTCTTTCTGTTGAACCGTAGAAGCATGTTTTTTGTTATAGTGTCGTAAAATCTACAGCGTTTGTTATCATTATCCGCCCATCAGCACAGACT
>JAIDJJ010000151.1 GCA_029052265.1 Muribaculaceae bacterium | reverse complement strand
CCACCACATTTTTTTCAAGGCGAAGACGGCAGACGACCTCTAGTACGGTGTCGGGGGCTCGGATATGTGTATAAGAGACATCACCAATCCTTTGCAAGGGGAGGTGATAACCCGTCCCTCAGGTTTTGCAATCGACCCTGACAATCCGGAGTATGTCTACGTCTCGTCAGTGCAGAACGGTTTTGCCAGGATCAATATATATGACGGATCTGATATAATCCATTTTTCAAAACCGTCAGATGTCTCTAACAAATTGCCCGGTTTTGTAGCGTTGGTGCCTGATCAGACCGGGGATAATGCGTGGTCATGCCGGTTTTCAGTCCCTGAGTTTGATTCATATGGGAATTTATGGATGTCGTATACAGATTTTGACAACCAGACACCTCCGCGTCTACATCTCTTGTGTTGGGAGGCTACCGACCGGAAAGAAACTTTGTCCGCATCCGAGTTGAAGGCTCCGCGGTTTATTGAAGTCCCGGGAGTGATGCCTACAAATATCGACCGTATACTGCCCCTGACTTTCAAGACAAGAAAGAACCGGTTGGTCTATTGCACCTGTTCGTCGGTCAACAGTTTTGTGATTATTGATACCGGGGGCACCCCGGCGGATGCCTCAGACGATGTTGTCAGCATCATAAACTCGGTCTATGATCAGGATGGGAATGCTGTTGGGGTCAAGAATGTAAGATGCCTATGGGAAGACCCTCTCACCGGAAACATATGGGTGGGGCATTCCGGAGGTGTGTTGTATTTCAATCCGGACGATTTCATGGATGGCACAAATCGGGTGACCAGGGTGAAGGTGGCGCGCAACGACGGCACCAATCTTGCCGATTATTTGCTCAATGACGTTACGGTAAATAAAATAATTGCAGATGGCAGCGGAAGGAAATGGTTTGCTACCGGCGGTGCCGGGCTTGTCTGTCTTTCAGCCGACAACAGTGTCATAGAGGAGGAAATCACTTCCTCTACAGGCGGATTGCCTGACGATATCGTGTATTGCATGGGATATATTCCGGAATCAAACTCCATGATAGTGTCGACGGCAGGAGGAATTGCCGAATATTACTTGCCGGCGTCGGCATCGTCTGCAGCTGCTTACGAAGTCAGGGCATATCCCAATCCGGTACGTCCGGACTATATCGGGTATGTCACTATCGACGGGCTTCCTTCCGGCGCATTGGTAAAGATAGTCGATGCTTCCGGCAATCTTGTCAGGGAGTTTGTTTCAGAAAGTGGAGGTGAGGTGAAATGGGATGTGACCAACCATCAGTTCAGGAGGGTAGGCAGCGGAGTCTATTTCGTATTGGCGTCAGGTATGGATCCGGACGAAGGCTTCTCTTCCGTTGCGAAAATCCTGGTTGTAAACTGACCGCCTCCCGTTTATACTTTTTATACATTCTGATTTCTTTATGGTGAAATTATCGCCATGAAATCAACACAACCTCGACAACAAAAACGAACAACTACGTTAAAATGGGAAAAAATAAACTGAAGAAATTCGCGGATATGACCACCTTCCGGTGTGCTCTTCAATATCCGAGGGAAGTGCTCCTGTCAGAGGGGTTTCCCTATATCGGGAAATGGAATGAGGAATTTTTTAAAAATCCGGGGGAGATAACACTTGAGCTTGGATGTGGAAAAGGGGAGTACACAGTCGCACTTGCAAAAGCGAATCCTCGCCGCAACTATATAGGGGTAGATATAAAAGGTGCGCGTATGTGGAGCGGAGCCAAGGAAGTGGAGGAGAAGGGTATATCCAATGCCGCTTTTCTGCGGGCGGAGATTGAGAATATCGACAAGTTTTTTGCTCCGGGAGAAGTTGATGAGATATGGATAACTTTCCCCGATCCGCAGATGCAAAAGACCCGTAAGCGCCTTACGTCTGTCCGTTTCCTTCAGATGTATGGAAAATTCTTAAAACCGGGAGGAGTGATCAACCTTAAGACCGATTCTCCGTTTTTATATGAATATACTAAACGTCTGGCAGAGCTCAACGGTTTTGAGATTTTAAGCATTACAGACGATCTTTATGGCAGCGGAATGGCAGATCCTGTCAGCTCGATAAAGACCTATTATGAAAGCCAATGGCTGTCACGAGGCAAAAAGATCAAGCTGATTTCCATGAAGGTGCCGGATTTCAACAATCTGCAGGAACCGGATTCGTCAGATATCGAAAAAGATGACTATCGTGCCTATCCGCGCCATACGGTCATGGCGGCTGATAGTTGAGAGTTTTGTGTGAAATTTAATTAGTGACCAGTGATTAGTAATTAGTAATTAGCAATTAGTATTTTACATAAATAATTAACAACTAACAACTAACGACTAATGACTAATCAACTAACGACTAATGACTAATCAACTAACGACTAATCAACTAACGACTAACGACTAATCAACTAACGACATAATTATGACACTATATCCTAATTTGATACTCGATGCCCTTAAAAATGTGAAATATCCGGGCAATGGAAAGAATCTTGTGGAAAACGATATGATAGAAGACGATATCCGTATTGACGGTAACAAGGTTTCGTTTTCAATCATTTTCGACAAACCCACCGATCCGTTCGTCAAGAGTGTGGTGCGTTCCGCCGAGGCGGCAATAAAGGCTTATATCTCGCCTGAAGTGGAAATCAAAGATAATATATCGGTGAAATTCCGTAAGCCGGTTGCCGAGAAGCCTGCAAATCCGCTTCCCGGAGTTAAGAATATCATAGGTATATCATCCGGCAAAGGTGGAGTGGGGAAATCTACTGTCGCAGCTAATGTGGCGATCGCCCTCGCCGCCAAAGGGTATAAGGTTGGTCTCCTTGATGCGGATATTTTCGGACCGTCTGTCCCGAAGATGTTTGGAGTGGAGGGTGAACAGCTCTATATGGTCAATAAGGATGGACGGGACTGGATAGAGCCTGTGGAGAAATATGGAGTCAAGATGCTCAGTATCGGTTTTGTGGTAGACAAAGACAGTGCCGTATTGTGGAGAGGCGGCATGGCAAGCAATGCGCTCAGGCAGCTTATCACCGATGCATGGTGGGGAGAACTCGATTATTTCTTGATAGATATGCCTCCCGGCACCAGCGATATTCACCTCACTCTTGTGCAGACACTGCCAATCACCGGTGTGGTTGTGGTTTCCACTCCTCAGGAAGTGGCGTTGGCAGATGCGCGAAAGGGTATCGCCATGTTCCGTGGCGACAAGGTTAATGTGCCGATTTTAGGAATAGTGGAAAATATGGCATGGTTCACTCCTGCCCCTCATCCGGATGAAAGATATTATATCTTTGGAAACGGAGGGGCGGTAAAGCTTGCGGAAGAGTTGGGCGTGAATCTGCTTGCACAGATTCCGTTGGTTGCCGATATATGCACCAAGGCTGACTGTGGCGCCCCCACATCTACGTTGCTTCTTCCTGAAGCTGAGGGTTGTGGACAGAATCCGGAGACGGCGGCTTTTTCCGCACTTGCAGATGCAATCGCCGATGCGGTCGGTGTCCGCAACGCCACACTCCCTCCCACATCGAAAGTGGAGACACATTGATCTGAGGATAAATACATTTCCGTTAAATGAGGTTTTACAGGATACGGTATCTCACCACAGAGAGAAAAACTGTAGAGAGAAATTGCATAAAATAATAAAATGTTTTGTAAATAATTAAAATTTATATAAATTTGCAATTAAAGTTGTTTAACCTCTAATATCGGAAACTATGTACGGTCAGAACTTACCCCCGGAACCTCCGCAGATCAAGCCCTCCAACAATTTGGTTTGGGCAATACTCACCACCATTTTATGTTGTCTCCCTTTTGGAATTGTGGCTATTATCTATGCCTCAAAGGTTGATGGTCAATGGGCATCAGGAAATTATGGAGAGGCATATGAATCTTCGAGAAAGGCAAAGAACTGGTCGTTGATTGCCGCGGCAGTCGGCGCTCTTGCTATTGTGATTTATGTAATTCTTATGTGTGCCGGTCTTGCCACACTCGGGCAGCAAGGATATTGAACCGTCTTCCTGGGTTCATGAAAATGAAAGGACAGGATAATACTGCACGGAAAAAATGGATCACCGTCGTGTCACTGGCGACGGTGATCCTTCTGTTATATCTATATGGCACCTTTGACCCGGCAGACAGTGAGATCGGAAAGTATTTTCCAAAGTGTCTTGTCAAGACACTTACAGGTCTTCAATGTCCGTCATGTGGAGTGCAGAGGGCTGCACACTCGTTGCTTCAAGGAGATGTCGTAGGTGCATTGTCACAAAATTGGTTTCTCGTTTACTCTCTCAGCTATTTTATCTCCCTGATAATAACAAGAAATTTTTCGTTAGATTTCCCATTAAGAAAATTCTTGTGGGGGAAGCGGGGCTGTCTGCTATATGTCATTCTTTACTTCACTTGGTTCATTCTCCGCAACCTCCTCGGCATATGATCCTGAATCAAAACAGAAGGACAAAAGTTTAAATATAAACAGAAGGACAGAAGGACAAAAGTTTAAATATAAACAGAAGGACAGAAGGACAAAAGTTTAAATATAAACAGAAGGACAAAAGGATATAAGTTTAATATAAAATAAGGATGGAAGTTTAATAAATATAGGGTTTAAGTATATTTATGTCCTTCTGTTCTTCTGTTCAACAACGACTTTTATGTTCTTCTGTCCTTCTGTTCAACAATAACTCTTGTGTCCTATTGTGATACTGTTTCTTTGAGTGTGTCTGATGCCGGGCACTAAAAAAGGACCAGCCAAATTTTGACCGGTCCGAACAAGTT
>JAIDJJ010000150.1 GCA_029052265.1 Muribaculaceae bacterium | reverse complement strand
GTTTAAGACAGATCATACTTCCATTCAGAATCAAAACTGACAGATATATGGGATTCTTTAAAAACTTGTTCTCTAAAGAAAAGAAAGAAAAGCTTGACACCGGACTTCAGAAAACAAAGGAAGGCGTCTGGAGCAAGATAACTCGTGCCGTTGCAGGAAAAAGCAAAGTCGATGATGAAGTTCTTGACAACCTTGAGGAAGCGTTCATCACCAGCGATGTGGGCGTCGACACAACGCTGAAAATCATTGAAAGAATAGAAGAACGTGTGGCGCGTGACAAATATGTCAATTCTGACGAGCTCAACAATCTCCTTTGTGAAGAAATCACCGACATGCTTGCACGTCCTGATAATGCAGTCGAGGGGCTTGATGATTTTGAAGTTAAAAAAACCGGCGAACCTTATGTGATAATGGTAGTCGGTGTCAACGGGGTTGGAAAAACCACGACCATCGGGAAACTCGCAGCTCAATATAAAAAGGCTGGCAATAAAGTTGTACTCGGAGCTGCCGACACTTTCCGTGCAGCAGCGATCGAACAACTTGACATCTGGGGTGAACGTGTAGGCGTCCCTGTGGTGAAACAGAAAATGGGAAGCGATCCTGCTGCCGTGGCATTCGACACCCTCTCCTCTGCGAAGGCGCAAGGTGCAGACGTGGTTATAATCGATACCGCAGGCAGACTTCACAATAAAGTAGGCTTGATGAACGAGCTTACCAAAATCAAAAACGTTATGAAACGTGTAGTCCCCGACGCTCCTCAGGAGATTCTCCTTGTGCTCGACGGATCTACCGGACAGAATGCTTTTGAACAGGCAAGACAATTTGTAGCTGCCACAGAAGTGAATGCTCTCGCTGTCACCAAACTTGACGGCACAGCCAAAGGTGGAGTCGTGATCGGAATCAGCGATCAGTTTAAGATTCCGGTGAAATATATCGGAATCGGTGAAGGTATCGACGACCTTCAGATTTTCCGTCCGGAAGAGTTCGTAAGATCTCTCTTCCTTTCTGAAAAATAAACTGTTGATATGTATAAGAAAAACAGGATAGACATCATTTCAATGGGCTGCTCCAAGAATCTTATCGATTCTGAGCGGCTCATTCGTCAATTGGCGGCGAAAGGTTATGAAGTGGCGCACGACTCTGACAACGTCTGTGGCGAATATGTCGTGGTAAACACCTGCGGATTTATCGCCGATGCAAAAGAGGAATCGATATCCGCCATACTTGATCTCTCCGCATTGAAAGAAGAGGGTGAAATTTGCAAGATAATTGTGATGGGGTGCCTGTCGCAACGATATATGGACGACCTGAAGGCGGAAATGCCTGAAGTCGACGTATGGTATGGAAAATTCGATTGGAAAAATTTCATCCAGTCCCTTCCCGACCGTTCTTTAGAGAAAGAGACTCCCAAATCCTGGGAACGCACTCTCACCACTCCTCCGCACAGTGCTTATTTAAAGATTTCGGAAGGGTGCAACCGGTTTTGCGCATTCTGCGCCATACCCATCATAACCGGCAGACATACCTCCCGTCCGATCGAGGAAATACTTGAGGAAACTGCCCAACTTGTGAAAGAGGGGGTCAAAGAATTTAATGTGATAGCCCAGGATCTTTCTTCATACGGCACTGACCTATACGGCAGACATGCGCTTGCCGAACTTGTGGAAAAAATGGCACTGACCGAGGGTGTGGAATGGATAAGACTGCATTATGCCTACCCCTCCGATTTCCCTATGGATCTTCTTCCTGTGATGGCAAAATACGATAATGTCTGCAAATATCTCGATATAGCGCTCCAGCATATATCCGACAATGTTTTGGACAACATGCGACGCCATATATCCAAGGAGCAGACATTGAATCTGCTTGAAAAGATCAGAAATGAGGTGCCCGGAATCAGGATACGTACCACTCTTATGACAGGTTTTCCCGGCGAGGGGGAAAAAGAATTTGATGAACTCACAGAATTTGTCAAGACTCAAAGATTCGACAGAATGGGAGCGTTCGCTTATTGTGAAGAAGATGACACATTCGCTGCAAAAAATCTTGAAGATTCCGTGCCGGAAGATGAGAAGCAACGCAGGCTTGATATAATAATGGGCATGCAGGAAGAGATCGCCCTTGAACTCAACGAAACGCTGGTTGGAAGCGTACAGAAAGTTCTCATCGACAGGATTGAAGGGGATTCGGCTTTCGGCCGTACCCAATATGATTCCCCCGAGGTGGATCCCGAAGTGATAATCCGCGACACCACTCTCCGTCCCGGAGAATTTGTCAATGTCAGGATTACAGAAGCATATCCCTTCGAACTTTTAGGTGAACGTGTATCCTGACAAGCACAAGAAATCATTTATCCGCTTCCTGCAATTTCTTTAAATCATAATCAAAGTGGCAATCAGATTTGACAAAGACACGCGGCGCGCCACCAACGGGCCGATGATATTTTTTTCCGATCCGTCGGCAGAGATTTCTCTCGGCGATGAAATCCGCGGAGCGATTGAATCCCGGCTTTCTTTCTATGCCTATAGGAGACCCGGAGACCTGATGATAACTTACGGATCGTCGGAAGGTGTAGTAGAAGGAATCGGAATACCGGGATTCGTGATAGCCCCGTTCAATCCTGATCTCCCTTACCTCACCATCCCGTACAAACCGGTAAAGCCATTCCGCAGTTCTGACGGAAACGCATATTCCTCGCCAGCAACGTCTCCAACTTGTGA
>JAIDJJ010000015.1 GCA_029052265.1 Muribaculaceae bacterium | reverse complement strand
GGCTGACCTACGTCTTGATCTTCCGGCCCTCCGAGGGGCAGCGAACCCCTATCTAACGTTGAGGAAACTTCTATGCTATCCGTTGAACTACAGAGGCATTCACGTATTCACGACAGCCGATACCCTTTCATGGGGGCGCGGATGCCGGTATCGCGACGCAAAATTAGTGAAAAATTTGATTATGTGCAAAATTACTTTGCCAAAACATGCCCCGGAGCAACTATTTAAGTCTTTTTTACTTTTAATTCCATTATTTTTATCTCAATTTTAATATGGTGCCCGGCCGGTCTTTTGCCTTTTTGTTGAGTTCGCGGATGGTCTTTACCTGCATCCCGTAGCGTTGGGCGACTGAATGCAGGCTTTCCCCCTCACCTATTGTCACTGAGGTGATGCCGTCAGGGGCGCATTCAAGTTTCTCTTCAAGATAAACTTCTTCCCAGGCTTTTATTTCATGATCTTTTCCGGCATCGTTGTATTTCATCAGTTTCTTGGCTTTCAGGTTAAATTCTTTTGCGATCGATGCGTAGGTGTCGCCCGGGGTTGCCACGACATAATGGAGTCCGCGAGTACGTCTCACCGGATGTGTGCGCACAAGCATGTCGCGTATGAACGCCACAGTTTCTTCTGCGTTCCTTCCGCTCTCCGTATCGTAGGTATACAGGGAATATCTTTCTATTATGGTGATAAGGCGTGCCGCATAGTTGGGGTCTGTGGCGTAGCCGCATTCGCGCAGCCCTTTTGCCCAGTTCTGATAGTCGGTCACATCAAGGTTGAAAAGGCGTTGATAACGGTTGCGCCTCAGGAAAAGGGAATGGTCGCGGAAACTTTCCTCCACCGTATTATATTTCCTGAAACATTCGTTCGGGGCATCGTCATCGCGTTTCACGCTCTTCCCTTTCCATTCCTTGTGGCATTTGATTCCGAAATGGTTGTTGGCTTTAGAGGCGAGGGTGCTTCTCCCCGCCGCGCGTTCTAGCAGACCTTGGGCGAGGGTGATAGAAGCGGGGATGCCATACTCGTCCTGGTGTTCGATAGCCAGGGAGCAATAACGCTCGATATATTCCGCATATGGATCGGAGGCGCTTGCTTTGAATGAGAAAGCGGATATGAGTGTCAGGAATAAGATATAATAAGTGGATTTCATCGTATATTATAATAATGTGGATACAAAATTAAACATTTTTATTTTTACATAAGGATGTTTTTGATTAAATTCGCCTTATGAAGTTGTTCAGATGTTGTTCTTTTTCTGTCACCGCCCCTGGATTCGAGTCCCCCCTGAGGTCTGACGGAATATTTAAAAAGAAAAAATCGAAACAACTTCTTAATAAAACATGACTTTATGAAAGAATTTAAGATAACCACATTAGTGAAGGAGTGCACGCTTGATGAGCTTTGTAAAGAAGACCGTGAACTGGTAGAGGCAGCCAAAGACGCCACGCGCTCTTCGTTTGCCCCTTATTCGGGATTTCATGTCGGGGCGGCGATCCGTATGGCAGACGGTTCGATAGTGAAAGGTTCGAATCAGGAGAATGCGGCTTATCCGTCGGGACTGTGTGCCGAGCGCACGGCGGCTTTCTATGCTTCGGCATCCCATCCGGGTATGGCGATGAAAAAGATTGCGATAGCGGCATGGACACGTCTCCATATGCCGGAGGATCTTGAATGGGAAGACTATTTCCAGGCATTGCCTATCAGTCCGTGCGGGGCGTGCCGTCAGTCATTGCTTGAATATGAAGCAGCCTATGGAGCCATGGAAGTGATCCTCTACGGGAAAGACAAGACCTATATCCTCCCCTCTGTCTCCTCCCTTCTCCCCTTCTCCTTCACCGAATTCTAAGTAAGTATCTTAAGTAATTATCTTAGGTGGATTTTCAATCTCTGATAACAATAGTTTTTTAAACAAAAATACAAAAGATTGGTAAAAGAACAAAAGATAGATCGGAATTATGGTTTATTAGCTTCATGTTTTGGAATGCCGTCATAGATATTTTCAGATTCCGTCAAACAAACATGTTGTCTCAGTGGTTTATGGTTTATGGTCGCTTATAGTGGTGAGAATATGAGGACGCTTTCCCTGCTTTCCGCTGTGACCCCGGAACTATAAACTAAATTTAACGAGATTAGGTACGTTATGAAAAGAAGATCCTTTCTGACAGGTTTGACACTTGCCGTCATGATGGGCGGAAGCGCTTTTTTATTCAACAGTTGTGTTGATGATGATTATTGGCCCTATTATCCGCCGTCAGGATGGGGATCCAACTATTTTTATGACACACGTCTTGACGGGGCATGGGTGTTGATACAGGCAAACTCATCTGCGGTGGGTCGTTATGACACCAATTATCTTGATTTTTATGGAGGCGGACACGGCAGATATTATTACTATAGCAATTCCAGACCGATGTCGGAGGAGATGGCTTATTTCTGTCAGCGTTCAAACTCCACCACCACCAACTATCAGATCAATCTTCAGTATGCTTCCGGCAGCGCATCGACTATGGCATATTGGTTTACCGACAGCGAAAACAGTCTATGGCTGCAATGGCAGACCACCGGCGGGCAGGTGGTGACATACCTTTATACCCGCACGGGGAATATTCCGTGGTAATTAATGCACAATTCATTATGAATTATGAATTGGTTTAAGACTTTAAATTCATTTTTTGCGGAATCGGCTCTTATTTATTAATTTTGCAACAAATTAATAAATAGGTAAGAATAATGTCTTTAAAATGCGGTATAGTGGGTTTGCCCAATGTCGGCAAGTCCACCCTTTTCAACTGTCTGAGCAATGCGAAGGCTCAGTCAGCAAACTTTCCTTTCTGTACGATCGAGCCTAATGTGGGCATGATCACGGTGCCCGACGAGCGTCTCAACAAACTTGTCGAGATGTGCAATCCCCGCAGCGTGGTGCCTGCCACTGTCGAGATTGTGGACATAGCCGGGCTTGTAAAAGGCGCATCAAAAGGTGAAGGTCTTGGTAACAAGTTTCTTGCAAATATCCGTGAGACCGATGCCATACTTCATGTGTTGCGCTGTTTCGATGATGACAATATCACTCATGTCGACGGAAATGTCGATCCTGTCCGCGACATGGAGATTATAAACTATGAGCTTCAGATAAAGGATCTTGAGACTGTAGAAACCCGTCTTTCAAAGACCCTGAAGGCTGCCCAGACCGGTGGCGACAAGACAGCCAAGCTTCAGGCTGAGGTGCTGAAAGCTTATAAGGAGGCTCTTGAGCAGGGACAGCCTGCAAGAAGTGTGCAGTTTGAGACAAAAGATGAACAGCGGTTCGCGCATGATCTGTTCCTTCTCACCAACAAACCGGTGCTTTATGTCTGCAATGTGGACGATGCATCGGCAGTTGAGGGTAACAAATATGTGGAGCAGGTAAAAGAGGCATTGAAGGGCGATTCTTCGCAGATCATGATCGTTGCAGCTGCCACAGAAAGTGATATTGCAGAACTGGAAACAGCCGAAGAGCGTGCCGAATTTCTCGAAGAGATCGGATTGAAAGAGAGTGGCGTGAGCCGTCTGATCCGTGCTGCATACGCGCTTCTTGACCTTCAGACCTATTTTACTGCAGGAGCTGACGAGGTACGCGCGTGGACATTCCTCCGCGGCACGAAAGCACCTCAGGCAGCCGGAATCATACACACAGATTTCGAGAAAGGCTTCATCCGTGCCGAGGTGATCAAATATGATGATTTTGTGACACTCGGATCAGAAAACGCCGTTAAAGAGGCGGGCAAGATGTCGGTAGAAGGCAAGGAATACGTTGTCAACGACGGCGACATCATGCACTTCCGCTTCAACGTCTAACCCTATATCAATCAGCAATTAGTAATTGATAATTGATAATTACTAATTACTAATTGACAAAAAGAAAGGACAGTTTGCTCAATAGCAGACTGTCCTGTTTCATACTATACCCTAATCACCTTAAAAACGTTAACCCCCTTAGAGTGTGTTTACTTTTAACATTAAGAAATCTTTAGAAGTCTTTTTGGCTTGTTTTAAGTCTTCATTCAGTCGTTATGGAACCCCATAACTCCTTCACTCAGTCTCAAAACAACCTCAAAAACTCTTTCTAAATCTTAACTTATGCCAAAACTAAACACTCTCTAAGAAGTGAGGTTAATCTTTAATTTGAAAAACGCTATTATTTCAAAGTAAAAGTGTAGATGTCATGGTTTGATGTCTCCACCATGACAATCTTATTGGAGATTTTGTCTTGAAATTTAGAGGATAACGAATTATTGGATTGCGAAGGTGAAATTTAAGTGCTCATAAATTTGATAAATCACGAATTATTTTTGTATATTTGCAACCTATACCAGTAACCTAAAATCTAAATAATTCCCAATTATTGCCAGTTATGAAAACGAAACGACTCTTACTTGGAGACGAGGCTTTTGCCTTAGGTGCCATCAATGCGGGTCTTTCCGGAGCATATGCCTATCCGGGTACCCCTTCCACAGAAATCATGGAGTATGTTCAGTCTGACCCTGTTGCGAAAGAACGCGGGATTCATTCCCATTGGTCGTCGAATGAAAAGACTGCCCTGGAGGAGGCTCTTGGAATGTCGTTCTGCGGCAAACGGACTTTTACGTCGATGAAGCATGTTGGACTGAATGTGGCTGCCGATCCGTTTGTAAATTCAGCGATGACAGGAGCAAACGGAGGTATGCTTGTCGTAGCTGCCGATGATCCGGGTATGCATTCGTCTCAAAATGAACAGGATTCAAGATTTTATGCTGATTTTGCAATGATTCCGGCGCTTGAACCATCTGACCAGCAGGAGGCGTATGATATGGCTGCCTACGGATTTGAATTGTCGGAAAAATACAGGATCCCGGTTCTCATAAGGTTTGTGACGCGCCTGAGCCATTCGAGGGCTGTGGTGGAGACAGATGCTGTGCCTGCTCCGGAAAATGTCATGAGCTATCCGGAGAATAGAAACCAGTGGGTGCTCATGCCAGCTATGTCGAGAATAAGAAACCGTCAGCTTATAGCCGATTACGATGAGTTCGTAAATTCTTCCGACCATTCTCCGTTCAACCGTCTTGAGGATGCCCCGCGCCGTGAAATGGGAATCATAGCGAGCGGTATTGCCTATAATTATCTTAAAGAAGCTTTTTCCGGGAAAGTGCCGTTCCCGACTGTCAAGGTAAGTCAATATCCCTTGCCTAAAAAGATGATACGGAATCTATATGATACCTGTGATTCCTTACTTGTACTTGAGGACGGGCAGCCGTTTATTGAATCCAGGCTCCGCGGATTGCTTGACACCGGGAAACGGGTGTATGGCAAATTGTCGGGAGAAGTGGTCAGGGACGGCGAACTCACGCCGGACGAGGTCAAGAGAGCGATTGTAAGGATAATCCCTTCTGTGCCGGAAATCAGAATGCCGGAGCATAAGGAAGTGTCCGAAAAAGTTGCGGGACGTCCTCCGGCATTATGTCAGGGATGTGGACACCGTGACGTATATGGCGCCCTTAACGAAGCCCTGAGCCACTATGAGACGCCCAAAGTGTTTGGCGATATAGGGTGCTACACCCTCGGATTTCTAAAGCCGTTCAATGCCATCGATACATGCGTCGATATGGGCGCATCCATAACTATGGCAAAAGGGGCTGCGGATGCCGGTCAGCATCCGGCTGTGGCGATAATAGGAGATTCCACGTTTACCCACAGCGGCATGACCGGTCTGCTTGATGCGATAAATGAAAATTCACCAATGACAGTCATCATATCCGATAATCTCACCACCGGCATGACGGGCGGACAGGATTCGCAAGGCACGGGAAAGCTGGAAGAGATCTGTCTTGGACTCGGTGCCTCTCCGGAGCATGTCCGCACGATAGATTCGCTTCCAAAGAATCATGATGAGATGGTGAGACTATTTAAGGAAGAGATAGATTATGAGGGACTTTCTGTGATAGTTTCGCGTCGGGAATGCATACAGACCGCACGTCGTCACGCTTCGGCAAAAAGCAGTGCAAACAAGTGAAACCTTAAAATCAAACCGAAATATGAAAACCGATATAATTCTGGCAGGCGTAGGGGGGCAGGGTATACTTACGATCGCTACCATTCTTGGAAAGGCTGCCTTAAAAGAAAACCTTTATCTGAAGCAGGCGGAGGTGCATGGCATGAGCCAGCGTGGAGGGGATGTCCAGTCGAACCTGCGTATAAGTTCCACGCCGATATATTCTGATCTCATACCGTCAGGGAGTGCCGACATGATAGTGTCGCTTGAACCGATGGAGGCACTTAGATATGTGCCCTATCTTTCTGAGCAGGGCTGGATAGTGACCAACAGTACCCCCTTTGTCAATATCGACAATTATCCGGATATTAAAGAGATATGCAAGGATCTGCAGCAACATGGTAATCTGGTGGCGTTTGACATGGATGCCGCCGCCCGGTCGCTGATGTCGCCGAGAAGCTCGAATATGGTGCTTTTGGGTGCCGCCTCCCCTTTTGTGGAACTTGAAGGGGCTCTGATAGAGCAAGCCATCGCCGACCTTTTTATCAGAAAAGGTGAAAAAGCTGTGGAGGTCAATATATCCGCCTATCGTGCGGGAAGAGAATATACAGAAGATCTTCTTGTATCACTCCGTGAAAAATAATTGATGCCATGTTTCCATTAAGTAAAGAGGCTTTGGCGGAAGCGATCGGGAAAGTGTCGATAATAGATCTTTCCACCGCCACAATACGTCAGATATGTGCCCTTGCCGGTGAGCTTCAAGCGCAGGCTCAAGACCGTATGATACACCTTGAGATCGGAAATCCCGGATTGAAATCCGAAAGCATTGGTGTGGAGGCGGAGATTGAGGCGCTTAAGGGTGGGATCGCCGGACAGTATCCCAATATCGCCGGGCTGCCGTGTCTCAAGCATGCCGCAAAAGATTTTGTGAAAGCTTTCATGGATGTGGATATTCCTGAAAGATGTGTGGTGCCGACTGTAGGCTCCATGCAGGCGAGTTTTACGATGATGCTGCTGCTTTCCCAGAGAATCAAGGGGAAAGACACGATGCTGTTCATAAATCCGGGTTTTCCCGCTCAGCGCAATCAGGCAAAACTTCTTGGAATAAATGAGGTGGCTTTCGATATCTATTCCTATCGTGGTAAGAAACTGGAGAAAAAGCTGGAAAGCATACTCGAAGCAGGGAATGTCACAGGTATCATCTACAGCAATCCGAATAATCCGGCATGGACCAACCTTACGGAGGAGGAACTTGAAATCATCGGCAGGCTCGCTACCCGATATGATGCCATCGTTCTGGAAGACCTTGCATATTTCGGTATGGATTTCCGTAAGGATATAAGTGTGCCTTTTGTAGCTCCGTTTGTGCCTACAGTGGCACGTTACACAGACAATTACATATTGATGCTGTCGGGATCAAAGATTTTCAGCTATGCCGGACAAAGAATCGCCGTGGTATGTATGGGCGAAAAAGTGTATGACCGTCATTATGAGTTCTTCGAGAAGTTTTATGAGATGCCATCGTTCGGCGACGCCTATATCTACGGGGTGCTGTATTGCTCTTCCTCTGGCACGGCTCATTCGGCTCAATATGCCATGGCTGCCATGATGGAGGCTGCGGTGGAGGGCAGACTCAATTTTGTGGAACATTGCAGCGAATACGGCAGGAAGGCAGCGAAAGCGAAGGAGATATTTATCCGTAACGGATTCCATATAGAGTATGACAAGGATGGTGAAGAACCGATAGCCGACGGCTTTTTCTTTACTGTGGGATACAAGGATATGAGTGCAGACGAATTGCAGAGGGAACTTTTGCGTTACGGAGTGGCGACAATATCGCTTTATTCCACCGGAAGCACGCGGGAGGGTGTCAGGATATGCGTGTCGATGATTCCTGACGAGGACACGTTTGAACGTCTTGACTTATTCCTCGGAAGATTTCATAGAATGCATAATTCATAATGCATAATTCATAATTTGTTGAGGTGTAGGCTTAACACAATTGCACTAATTATTATAATTATTATAATTAGTGCAATTAGGGGTGAATTAAAATTCTACTCTCAAATTCTACTCTCAACTCTCATACTCAACTATCACAACTCAGATCTTATGAAATATAAATATATGTCGGCTGAGGAGGCTGTAAAATTGATAGAGAGCGGCGACCATGTGTATGTGCAGGGTTCTACGTCAATTCCTGAGGTTCTGGTCGAGGCTATGGCAAACCGTGGCAATGAATTGCGCGGAGTGACAGTATATTCAGGGTTTGCTGTGGCACGCCGCCCCTCTCCCCTATGCCGAGAGGAATATAAAGATTCGTTCCTTATTGATTCATTTTTTGTATCGAACGCTTTCCGGGAATGGATAGCGGGAGGGTATGGCACAATGACTCCACGGTTTCTCGGGGAAGTTCCGGAATTGTTCCGCGACGGCACGTGCAGGGTCGATGTTGCATTGATCAATTGCTCGCTTCCAAATGAAAAGGGCGAGGTCAGTTTCGGAGTGTCGGCAGATCTTGCCACAAGCGCTGTGGAATGTGCCGACCGTGTTATAGCGCAGATCAACCGTCATGTGCCCTTCACCCCCGGAGATGCCGTGATCCATATGTCGCAGCTGTCGGCAGCTGTCGAGGTTGACGATCCTCTTGTAGAGGTCCCGACCGCGCTTCCTACTGAATCCGAGATTAAAATCGGGAATTATATTGCTGAGCTTATTCCTGACGGCGCCACGCTGCAGATCGGGGTCGGAGGTATTCCCAATGCGGTGATAAGGGCACTCGGAAGTCACCGTCATCTCGGTCTGCATACCGAAGCGATGACCGACGGAGTACTGCCTCTTCTCAAGAATGGAGTGATCGACAATTCAATGAAAACGGTTATGCCGGGGAAATCTGTTGCATCGTTGGCTTTGGGTTCGAGGGAATTATATGATTTCCTCGATAATAATGAGGACGTGGTGTTCAAAGATGTGGCTTGGACCAACAATCCCTATACGATAGCCAGGAATCCGAAAGTGATGTCGATAAATTCCTGTCTGGAGATAGATCTGACAGGGCAGGTATGTGC
>JAIDJJ010000149.1 GCA_029052265.1 Muribaculaceae bacterium | reverse complement strand
TATCTGAATATGTACAAAAATTGACTTCCCAAGCCAATTCAATCGTATATTTTGCAGACAATTCCGGAGTAATTTCAATAATCGGCATATCAGATCCCCTGAAACCCACATCTGTAGCGGCAGTTGCTGAAATGAAAAAGATGGGCATCGAGGTATACATGTTGACCGGAGACAACCAAGCCACAGCTGAAGCCGTGGCGAGAAAAGCCGGGGTTGACCACTTTGTTGCAGATATGCTTCCTCAGGAAAAATCCGGATTCATCAAAAAGCTACAAAATGAAAATAAAATAGTGGCAATGGTGGGCGACGGGATAAACGACAGCGCCGCTCTTGCCACTGCCGACCTCGGTATCGCCATGGGAACCGGAAGCGACATTGCCATTGATGTAGCCGGAATGACAATCATCTCGGGAGATCTTTCGAGAATACCGGTTGCCATAAAGCTTTCAAAAGCGACTGTCAGGACAATCAGACAAAATTTATTCTGGGCTTTCATATACAACTTGATCGGAGTGCCTGTTGCCGCCGGAGCCTTGTATCCGTTTACCGGATTTCTGCTCAATCCTATGATCGCAGGGGCAGCAATGGCATTCAGCAGCGTAAGTGTGGTCACCAACAGCCTGTTGCTTAAACGTAAAAAATTTTAAGAAACTATTGATAACAAAATAAATTGATCCTTTACATATGATAGACAAAATCCTTGAATACAACCGTCAGTTTGTTGAAGACAAAGGTTATGAGAAATTCCTTACCGACAAATATCCCAATAAAAAAATCGCCATAGTGACATGCATGGACACCCGGCTCGTAGAACTGCTTCCTGCAGCATTGGGATTCAAAAACGGTGATGTAAAAATCATCAAAAACGCCGGCGGAACGATCACAAATCCTTTCGACAGCACTATGCGCAGCCTCCTCGTGGCTGTATATGAACTCGGTGTCACCGAAATAATGATCATCGGACATACCGGATGCGGAGTGCAAGGGATGGACAGCAATGAAATGCTGCATGAAATGAAAAAGAGAGGGATTGCTGAAAGCAATATCAATCTGATGAAACACTGTGGCATTGACCTCAACAGTTGGCTACACGGTTTCGACAGCACTGAAGATGCAATAATCGAGACCGTGGATCTGGTAAAGAATCATCCTCTCATGGCTCCGGATGTGACTGTGAAAGGATACATCATGAACTCCGAAACCGGGCTCCTATCCCCTTTATAATATTATGATGAGAATAATTGACATGGCGACATGGCGTCGGCGAGACAACTTCAGGTTTTTCCAAGGGTTCGCCAACTCATGGTATTCGGTAACTACCGAATTTGAATGCTCGCAGGCATTCAAAGAATGTAAAGATTCCGGAGATTCTTTTTTCATTCGCTATCTGTATGCAGTGGTCAGGGCGGCTAATGAAGTGGAAGCTTTCCGCTTCCGTAAACTTGAAGACGGCAATGTGGCAATCTATGACAAGCTGGACATCATAACCCCGATTGCTACAACTGACAACTTCGTGACCGTAAGGATTCCGTATCATAAGGATTTTAACAAATTCTCTAAATCTGCCATAGAAATCATCAACGGAATCTCTCCGGATACCGATCCATACGGTGTGGAACATGAAATGGAAATATCAAAGGAATACAATGTAATACACCTGAGTGCGGTTCCTAAAATGCACTTCACAGGGATGACTTTCACGGTAAACAAACTTGGCGCCCCCTGCTTCTACCCGCTCAGTGTAATGGGAAAAGCAGTCCGCCATTCCGACAACAGTATGAAAATGCCATATTCAATTTATGTTGACCATGCATTCATTGACGGCAGCCATCTTTCAAAATTCTTTGAAACGGTAGAGTCTGTCCTGAAGACACCATCTTGAATACAGACTCTTCCGTGAAACATTTTGTTTAGACGCCGTTCCCGGATATTTGTTAACATTGAATCAAACGTTAACAAATATCCGGGAACGGCGTCTAAAAATACAGAATCATGATCTACATGCATGTGGACGACAAAGAAGCGCTCACCTCCGGGGAGTATTGTCTGCCAACAGGCAATACATGTCCGTTTTTCAACTCCACTTCCCTTTTATTAAAACTCCTCACCTTAGTTTTGTTAATCGTATAAGAACGGTGAATCCGGAGAAAATCAGTCTCAGGCAACAGGCTGCCTATATTTTTCAATGTGATTCTTGATACAGTGCAGATGCCGTCTTCCCGGAAAATTTTAACATACCCTTCCATTGCCTCTACATACAGGATTTCGCGGAGAAAAATACTCACGTTGTTGTATTCCTGCTTCACCACATAATACCAGGCATCCTTCTTTTCTATCAGACGAAGCCTACCGATCGGTTTGCGGAAGGCAGTCTCAAAAC
>JAIDJJ010000148.1 GCA_029052265.1 Muribaculaceae bacterium | reverse complement strand
CAATTGTGGTGGTTCAAAGCCTCGGCGACTGTTCCATTTTCCAGCGGACTCATAGTGAGGTTTCTGAATGGCCCTCCGCTTGCCGTAAGCAGAATCTTTCTTGCCTGAGAAGTTTTTTCCCCGACAAGGCATTGGAATATGGCAGAATGTTCACTGTCTACGGGAATAATTTCAGAAGTTGAATCCTTGAGCATATCATATATTACTTTCCCCGCCACCACAAGCGTCTCTTTGTTTGCGAGGGCGATCCGCTTCCCTGCCTTTATTGCCTCGACAGTGGGGAGAAGTCCGCTATATCCAACCATAGCCGTCACAACGGTGTCGGTTTCGGGAATTGCTGCCGCTTCCGCAATTGCTGAAGCGCCGCATCCGACGTCAATAGGGAGCCCTGCAAGAGCCTCCTTCAGCAAAGGATAGGCAGAAGCTTCAGCGATCACTACCTTTTTAGGTAAAAATTTGCGAGCCTGCTCCGCAAGCAACTGCCAATTGGAACGCGCCGTGAGAACTGAGGCGTGGAATTTATGAGGATATTCCTCTATGATGTCGAGAGTCTGGGTGCCTATACTGCCTGTGCTACCCAGGATTGCAATGTTCTTGATTGTATTGTCCACTCTAATAATAAATTATATTTCTAAACTTGTCATAGCCTGCCTCTTCCGACTTCCTCATCTATTATCGGATATCGCGGAGATGAGGCGTCTTTATCTCCTAAATAATCATAAGGAACAAGCTGATTGCCATTATGCCACATTTCAATGGTGATCACCTCATTTTTTCTTGAATTTCCTGAAGCCGTCAATGCAATGACTTGTCCTCCGGTCACTAAATATCCGGGTGCGATAAGGACGGTGCCCAATCTGTTGCACCTGCTCAGGAATCCTTTTGGATGCTGAATCACTATAGCAGATCCCCCCCCTTCTCTTACAGACTGCGACACCGATATGACCCTCCCGTCGGCAATAGCCGCCACAGTTGCCCCTTTGCCAAGTATGATCTCCGCTTTTGTTGACAGCTTGGTATTTTCAGATATCACGCTTTCTTCATTTACTTCAGAAAACATCAGACTTTCTGCAGCGAGAGGGGCAATGACAGAGATGTTGTATTTCTCCCGTTCTCTCATCATTGACAGGAATTTTCGTTCCTCCGGAGAGGTGGGTAAAAGAGAATCCAGCTCAAAGGGAGTGCCGATCTGCGACACTTCATGGTTGTTGTGCAGGTCATTGTCGGCTACAGAAAGGTTGATTACCGACATTATATTGTTGATATAGGCTGCATTTGTCTCATATATCTGTTGAAGAGAATCGAGCCGCATATGCTGAATCTCATTGGCAGTCCGTTCGGAATCTTTCAGGTATCCCGGAAGAATCTTTTTTACAGGGGAGAACCCTACAAAAACTGCACCGAGGCACATCAAGCATATACATACCGAAATCCCGGCAAGAAAATATTTCCCCGGGGAAGCGCTTATCTGGATGATCTTTTCCAGCCGCGAATCATCTTCTATGATAACAGTATATTTTTTTTTGGTTTTCATTACAACTGCACGTCATGGGGGAGAGCCGGGCATTTAGTCAGATGAGCCAATCAAGTGCGAAATTAATCAAAAAGAAGCAGACTTCAAAATTAATCATACTTCAAATAACCGATAATGTATCTTTGAGATATTCCGTGATTTACAATATCTGAGGCATCAGATATTAGCATGAGGTTTATAATTTGCACCAATTTTAATGAACCAAAAAAATCAGTAAATGTTATTTAGATAAACTTCAAACTATTCTAAAGCTCTAAAAAAGTTTAATTATGAAAGCTAAGAATCTTTACTATTTAATGGCGCTTTGCGCAGGGAGTTTCGTATTGGCTCCCAAGGCAAATGCACAAGACGTGGTCATCGAAGAAGATGCAGTTTCAGTAACTGATTATTCATGCGATAACACAAACCGTTATTTCCAAAGTTGGCGTGACAACTGGTTTATACAGCTTGGTGCCGGCGTGAATCAGCCTTTTGTTGAAAGAGGTATTAACGGAGGTAAAGCTCCGGGACATGCAGTGCGTCGTCAGAATATGACAGCCACTTATAATG
>JAIDJJ010000147.1 GCA_029052265.1 Muribaculaceae bacterium | reverse complement strand
GTATATGTGGTTTGCCACAGACGGGGGGCTTGTCAGATTCGACGGGAGCTCTTCAAGAGTATTTGTACCCGGGGTGCAGGGTGAGACGGATTTCTTTATGCTTTCGCTTTGCAATTCCCCTTATGGTCTTCTTGTTGGAAGCGACACTATGCTCTATCGTTTCGACAGTCGTCTTGAACAGCTGCAGGAAATGCCGTTGCGATATCCGGAACATATAAAAGAGAGGGTGGAAGGTGCCGTGGTGGATGTCTGCATAGATTCTGCCGGGGAGATATGGGTGTCGGTCGATCAGAAAGGAGTGTTCCGCATTTCGTCAGGGGGAGATGTGGTGTCGTATCAGGATTTTCCACAGGTGATGAATTTTATAGGGATGTTGTATGTCGACGCTTCCGACATAGTCTGGGGAGTGAGCACGGCGGAAAACGGCGGAGTTTTCAAATATGACAGAAGCAAATCGCGTTTCGAAGAATTCCCTATTACTATTGGTGGAAGAGAGGTTGCTGTATCTGCGCTTGCCATGACATGTGACAGCCACGGCGATTATTGGCTCGGCACCTGGGAATCGGGAATAATAAAGTTTAACGGCAGGACAGGGGAGGGGGAAGAGGTTCTGAGTCCGGAAAGTGCCGGCAAGGTATGGCATGTACACTCCATCACCGAGTATTCACCTTCGATGCTTTTCGTCGGGTCAGACAGTGGTCTGGCACTTGTAGACCGGAATACGGGGGAGTGTAAGGTCTATAAATCCGATGAACTGAATCTACAAAGCCTGACCGACCGTTTCGTATATCCTATCGCCCGGGATTCTGACGGAGGTTTCTGGATTGGCACGTATTACCGGGGAGTGAACTATCTGAGCCGGGATTTCAAGCGCTTTCAGAGGTGGCGGCACTCCCGTTTTGCAAATTCCGTAAGCGGCAATGTGATCGCAAGGTTTTGCGAGGATCCTTCGGGGAATATATGGATAGGGACAGCCGACGGCGGTCTTTGCCGATATAATCCCCCTTCCGGAAGATTTTGTCATTTCCCGTTGGTAAACAGGCAGGAGAACGACAACGTGAATGCGTTGTTGGCAGACGGAGACCGCATATGGGTGGGAACCTATACCAAAGGCGCGGGCATTCTGGATCCTTCCACAGGAGATTGGAAAAGAATCCCTGTGGGCAATGATTACAGCTACAGCTGCTATGCAATATGCAAGGATTCCAACGGAACGGTATGGATGGCATCCACAGAGTCGCTGACGAAATATAATCCCGCTACCGGGAAATTCGAGAAAATATGCAATACGGGAGCCTGGATCACAGATCTGGATGAAGACGGGGAAGGTTTTCTATGGATCTCCACTCAGGGGAACGGGCTTTTCCGAATGGACACCTCGACAGGAAAGACAGAGCATTACAAGGCGTCGAAGATGTCAGGCGGTCTTCCGCATAATCATATCAACAGTGTGACGGTGGGAGAGAACGGAGAAGTATATGTGGCGACTATCTATGGGGTATGCCGTTATGATTCCGCCACGGGAGGATTTGAGAATCTGACGGCAGGCATTCAGAATGTCTCGGCACAGTCTGTACAGCAGACAGGCTCGGAGATGTGGATAGCCACTTTGTCGGGGCTTCTGTTGCTGAAACAGGACGGGGAGGCGAGAATGTTCACATATTCTGACGGCATTAGCGACAACCAGTTTCTTGCCGGTGCCTCGATGAGGGCGTCAGACGGCAAGATCTATTACGGGTCGGTCAACGGATTCTGTTGTGTGGATCCGATGGTGGCACGTACACGCCAGGATCCCCCTCAGATAAAATTCACCGGACTTGATATCGTGAACCGTCCGATAGATGTGGGCGATCCGCATATCCCGGAATCCATCAACAATATTGAAGAGCTTGTCCTTACCCATGCAGACCATACCTTCTCCATCTATTTTTCAGCTCTGAGCTATGCCAACCCGGAAGGAAACACATATAAGTACCGTCTTGAAGGATTTGATAAAAGCTGGCATTCCCCGGGCAAGGAAAACCGTGCGACATATTCAAATCTCCCTCCGGGAAGCTATGTATTCCATGTCAAGGCAGCCAACGGAGACGGAGTATGGAATGAGGAAGGGATAAGTCTGAAAATAAAGGTAACGCCCGCATGGTATGCATCGGCATTGATGAAGGCTCTCTATATAATAGCCGGTGCCATCCTGCTTATACTTTGCATCCGTTATGTGTTGTGGAGAATGGAGAGGAACCATATTACGGAACTCGACCGTATTTCAAGCAACAAAGAGAAAGAGATGTTCAGGTCGAAACTGAATTTCTTTACGGTGGTGGCACATGAGATCCGGACTCCGGTGTCACTGATAATAGGACCGCTTGAGAAGATCCTTGATTCTTCTGAAAAATTTTCTCCTGAGATAAGGGAAGACCTTACTGTGATAGAGAGAAATTCGCAGAGGTTGCTTTCGCTTGTGAACCAGCTTCTCGATTATAAAAAAGTGGAAGACAACGCACTTCCGGTAGGGTTCCGCAATGAGGATATAACGCGCCTCATCGAGAATGTGACCGACAGGTTCCGTCCGTCGCTCGAACAGAAGGGTATAAATCTTACCGTCAGCTGTCCTGCCAAGGACAGCCTCCGGGGCGCTATAGACCCGGTGGCTGTCACCAAAAAGGTGAGCAACCTGCTGAACAATGAACGGAAGTTTACAA
>JAIDJJ010000146.1 GCA_029052265.1 Muribaculaceae bacterium | reverse complement strand
CTCCAATATATGGGGATTCTGCCAGAGTCAAAAACTACAATATCATGAAGATTCAAAGAATATTTGTTGCGGTTTTTGCAACTTTGACAGGTGCGGTCTCTTCTGTTTCTTTCGGGGCGGAAGAAGCGACTGTGTTGAAAGGGTATTTCTACGGAAATATGGAAAGTCCCGGGGGGTGGGAATGGCAATGCCCTGATTCGTTGGCTTACAATAAGGAGCAGCCGAGAGCCACGTTTGCAACTTTCCCCGACATCGAGAGCGCGCGAAAGGTGCTTCCCGAAAACAGTTCCTATTGGATGAGCCTTGACGGGGATTGGAAATTCAAATGGGTGAAGGAGCCCTCGCTCAGATCCAAAGATTTTTATAAACCGGACTTTGACACCTCCGGCTGGGACGATATAAAAGTGCCGTCCAACTGGAATATCGTAGGTTTGCAGAAAGACGGATCGTTGAAATATGGTAAGCCGATTTATGTGAACCAGAAGGTCATTTTCCAGCATAAGGTTGAACCTGACGACTGGCGCGGAGGTGTGATGCGTAAACCCGCTGAAACATGGACCACATACGAGGACAGGAATGAGGTCGGTTCTTACGTAAGGAAATTTACAGTTCCTGAATCATGGAAAGGGAGAGAAGTATATATTAACTTCGATGGTGTGGATTCCTTCTTTTATCTATGGATCAACGGAAAGTATGTAGGATTCAGTAAGAATTCAAGAAACGCCGCACGGTTTGATATCACCCCTTATCTTGTGAAAGGGGAGAACAAGGTGGCGGTAGAGGTATACAGGAACAGCGACGGTTCGTTTCTTGAGTCTCAGGATATGTTCCGTCTCCCCGGTATATTCCGGTCGGTGTCGATATATTCCACATCTCCCGTGCAGATCAGGGATCTTGTAGTGGTTCCCGACTTGACAGATAATTATACGGAAGGTGAATTGAAAATCACTGCTTCGGTACGCAATCTTTCAAAGAAAACTGCAAAAGGGTATAGCATGACCTATACTGTCTATGCCCATCCTCTTTATAGCGACGAAAACAATCCGGTGAAGGGTGGAAAGGTTATTTCTTCCGGCATAAATATTCCTGTAGGCACTGAAGAATCCGTAACCTCAGTTTTGAAATTGCCGCATCCCAATCTTTGGAGTGCGGAAGAGCCGTGGAGATATACCCTGGTAGGTCAGCTGAAAGACAAGAAAGGGAATGTGGTCGAGACAGTGTCTGCATATACCGGTTTCCGGAAGGTTGAGATCAAAGACATTAAGGCGGAAGAAGATGAATTCGGATTGGCAGGCAGATATTTCTATGTAAACGGTAAAGCCGTCAAACTGAAAGGTGTGAACCGCCACGAGACCCATCCGGAGCGGGGACATGCGGTGACGCGTCAGGATATGGAGCACGACGTGATGATGATGAAACGCGCCAATATCAACCATGTGCGCAACAGCCATTATCCCGACGACCCATATTGGTACTATCTGTGTGACAAATATGGCATCTACCTTATGGATGAGGCAAATATCGAGAGCCATGAATATTATTATGGCAAGGCATCCTTGTCGCATGTTCCGGAATTTAAGGATGCGCATGTGGCAAGAAATATGGAGATGGTCCATTCTTCGGTAAATTCCCCTTCGGTTCTGATATGGTCTCTCGGCAATGAGGCGGGCCCCGGTGATAATTTCGTTGCCGCCTATGACGCTATAAGGGATTTCGACCTCTCGCGTCCGATACAGTATGAACGCAACAACGATATCGTGGATATGGGTTCATGCCAGTATCCTTCGATCAAATGGGTAAGAGAAGCGGTTAAAGGTGAAGACAGGGATGTAAAATATCCTTTCCATATAAACGAATACGCCCATTCTATGGGTAACGCCATAGGGAATCTTGTGGATTATTGGGACGCCATGGAGAGCACCAACCATTTCATGGGTGGCGCGATATGGGATTGGATCGACCAGTCTCTTTATAATTATGATTCTAAAACGGGAGAACGTTATCTTGCATTCGGAGGAGATTTCGGTGACTTCCCGACAGACGGTCAGTTTGTCATGAATGGTGTGCTGTTTGGAGACATGACTCCGAAGCCGCAGTATTATGAGGTGAAGAAGGTATACCAGAATGTAAGGGTTGCTCCCGTGGATATGAACAAAGGGGAAATAGCCATCTTCAACAAGAACTATTTCATTCCGTTGCAAGGCTACGACCTGACATGGCGATTGCTTAAAGACGGAGCGGAGGTGGAATCCGGAACCCTTGCGTTGGAACCGGTGGCTCCAAGGTCAGAAGCAAAAGTTTCTCTCCCGATAGATTCTTCAAAGATAGAGGATGGAAGCGAGTATTTCGTGAATGTTGAATTCTCATTGTCGGAAGACAAGCCCTGGGCTGACAAAGGTTATGTGCAGATGGCTGAGCAATTACCCATGAAGTTGTTGCCGGTTCAAGAGAATTTGGAGGTTGCACTACCTGACAGGATGAAAGATACTGATCAGGAGATGGAAGTGATAGCGGGCGATGACTATACGATAGTGTTCAACCTCGCCAAGGGCACGCTGGATCGCCTCGTATACGACGGAAAGGATATGATAGTCCCCGGTAACGGTCCTGAACCGTATGCTTTCCGTGCTTATCTCAACAATGACCCGTGGGTATCTGACGAATGGTTTGAGAACGGTTTGTATAATCTCAAACACAAAGTCGTATCAAGGAAAATCGGAAACGACAAGGATGGCAATAAGGTATTGTCGTTTGTTATCGAATCGCAGGCTCCGTGCGGAGGTAAAATGGTGGGCGGCAACGGCAATGCTCGCGGAACATATTCCATTGATGAGAGTGGATCGAAGCCTTTTACCGATGATGATTTCAAGCTGACCACCGTGCAGACATGGACAGTGTTCCCTGACGGAAAGATAGAATTGGATGCCGAGTTTGATTCCAACAAACCGGAACTGGTTCTTCCCCGGTTAGGTTATGTGATGGAGGTTCCTGCAGAGCTTGATGATTTCACCTATTATGGCAGAGGTCCTGAAGAAAACTACAATGATAGAAAGACCGGGCAGTTCGTTGGCAGATATACTTCAAAGGTGAAGGATGTGGTCACTCCTTACACTCGTCCTCAAAGCCACGGCAACCGCGAAGAGGTGAGATGGGCTTCGCTGTCTTCAGATGGTGCAGGCGTAAGATTCGATGCCCCGGCACTGATGTCGGTCACGGCAATACCTTATACTGAGATGGAACTGTTTAATACAGACCATCATTATAAGTTGCCGGAGAGCAAGCGGACAGTGTTGCATCTTGATTATGGTGTGACAGGTCTCGGGGGAGCAAGTTGCGGACAGGGAGGTCCTCTTGAACCGGACCGTATAAAAGCGGATCATAATAGATTCCGGCTCATTTTCTCTCCGGTGAAATAAGGGAAATTGAGATAAATCAAGCAGCCTGTCAGAAATTCTGACAGGCTGCTTGATTTATCTTGTAAAAGAAAGGTAGGGTGAAAAATTATTCCTCCTCTTCCTTCATGTTGTGGAACACGTTCTGAACGTCTTCGTCGTCTTCAAACTTCTCAAGAAGTTTTTCGATAGCCTCGCGCTGTTCCGGAGTCACTTCCTTATAATCTGTGGGTATACGCTCGAATTCAGCCGATACGATTTCCATACCCTTCTCCTCAAGATATTTCTGGAGATTTGAGAACTGGTCGAAAGCACCATAGATGAGCCACTCCTCTTCCTCTGCTTCGAGTTCAGCCTCAAAGTCCATGAGTTCGAGTTCGAAATCCTCAAGAGAGGTGTCGGCATTGGGTTTCACATGGAATACGCTCTTATGGTCGAAAAGGAAAGAAAGGGAACCCTGGGTGCCGAGGGAGCCGCCGTGCTTGTTGAAGTATGAGCGAACGTTTGCAACAGTGCGCTGGTTGTTGTCGGTAGCGGTTTCCACTACGATTGCGATTCCGTGAGGTCCGTATCCTTCATACACGATCTCCTTGTAGTCGCCGGCATCTTTGTCGGTGGCTTTTTTGATTGCGCGTTCTACGGTGTCTTTCGGCATGTTGGCAGCCTTGGCGTTCTGCATAAGAACGCGCAGACGTGGGTTCATGTCGGGATCCGGACCGGCAGCTTTGGCAGCGATTGTGATTTCCTTGCCGATTCGGGTAAACGTGCGGCTCATATTGCCCCAACGTTTCATTTTTCTTGCTTTGCGATATTCAAATGCTCTTCCCATAATTTATGAGTCGTGAGTTTTTGAGTGTTTTAATTGTTATTGTCGAATGGAATTATGGTTTTAACGAAGTTCCGCACCGGTCTGAGTCAGAGCTTTGATGATTTTCTGCATCACGGCATCGATCTGTTTGTCGGTGAGGGTCTTTTCGTCGTCCTGAAGCGTTATTGCTATGGCATAGCTCTTTTTTCCGGCGGGAAGGTTCTTCCCTTCATATACGTCGAAAAGAGTGACACTGCGGAGCAATTTCCGTTCTGCCTTACGCACGGTTTCCTCTATCTGGGCGAATGTCACATTGGCATCG
>JAIDJJ010000145.1 GCA_029052265.1 Muribaculaceae bacterium | reverse complement strand
ACGCTTAACCGGGAAGCAATCAGGATTTTTTCCAAGATGCCGGTCTGGATACCGGGTAAGATTGGAGGTCAGGCGGTTCCGGTCCGGGTCATATGTGCTGTGCCGTTCCGAAAATGACGAGGTTCGGCATCATCACTTGTTGAGACAAAAAATGGCTTTTTATAAAAATATATTGAATAGTTTTGATTTTTAGCACAGAAAAAGGATTGACCGTGAGGCCAATCCTTTTTGTTTCGGAAGCTTTTTCAGAATTTGACTGAAACACGCAAAGACAGTGTGGTGTCTTTGTGCGGCAGAGTAATTTAAACAAGAGATATCACCATATCCTCGTCTTTCATAGTGATCACGATTTTGCCCTCTCTGCCAAGCCAGCCGAGAGCAGCCATGATCTCATCTTTCTTAAGTTTGGTAGCTTTCTTGACAAGTTTGAGACCGAGCATATGTGTGTCGGAATTTTCAAGCGCCTTGTAGACCTCACCGGCCCATGTACCAATTGAATCGATGTCCATTGTTTTGAATTTAGTTATGTTAAACTTCTTTGCGTATTGTTTCCTCTACTGCAAGAGGATTAATGATTGCCGGATGTTTTAAAGTGCAAAAGTAATAAAATTTTTTCAAAACCATGCCCTTTTGCCACCGGATGTCCTAAAATTCGTATCTTGTTATACATTTATGCGATTTCAAGAAACCAAAATCATATGTCGTAATTTTGATTTCACACAGTTGCTCAGCAACTACTTATATTTTAACAACTGCGAACGGGCGATTGTTGGGAATGCAGCCGATTTATTCCCATTTCATTATTCTTCAATCAGCATCGAAGCGGAACTTGATGTGGCATGTTCACCGGCAGAACTTTCATTCACTTTCTTGTTCCGTTTATGCCGGAGATTTATTGAAGTTGTTTAAACTTTTTTACGGAGATTGATTTTCTTATGGCTTTTTACATTAAAAAGAAAAAAGTTTAAACAACTTCATTTTCAGCCCCCGGATAGTAGTTGATGTCGTGTGCCATTTATGAGTCAATCATATGCACATTTATAT
>JAIDJJ010000144.1 GCA_029052265.1 Muribaculaceae bacterium | reverse complement strand
ATTTTAAACCATGATACTGAAAAACCAACTCATATCTGCTTTTATTTTAACCCTCCCGTTGTCAGCGGCAGCTGAGTCCAGATGGACCATGAACACCGAGGGTGGAATCACATGGAATGTGGCAGAATCCGGAGAAAAACATTCCGACCATATCGAAATGAGCGGGAAAACCGTCTCTACAGTTCTCCGTTATGGCGTGGACGACAACGGAAATTTCATCCTGAACAAAAGCCTTGTGTGGCCCATGCTCCGGACTGTGCCCAACAATACCCATGCAAGCCTGATGCGTCGGTACGATTGGAATCCTTTGGACGCGGTCACAATCAACGGAAGGTCTGTCTCAGGAGAAAAAGTCAGAAACATTTCCCTTAAAGGAACTCTTTCAGTCAAAAGCGACATCGACCAGGGATATTACGGAAAATATGAATTGATCAGAAACTATTTCCCATCGACAGAACTTCCTGCATTGGTTGAGATGTATGGGATTGTCAATAAGGGTGAACGTCCTCTGCGTGTGGAGATCGGAGACTCCCGAATGACTTCAACCACCGACCCCTCGACCGGTGTGACCGGCTCATTCGTCATCTCCGGGGCTGTCGATTCTCCCGGATATTACGTCATAAATCCCGGCGACACGCTTACCTTCTCAGCATCAATATCGGCAGTGAAAAAAGGAGCCCCGGCTATCAGCGTCAATGCCGGCACAGAACTGAATAAACGGCAGAACCTGGTCGACAGGCTGATGGGGACACTTGTTCTCGAAACTCCCGATCAGGTTATTGACCGGATGTTCGCTTTTTCTAAAATCAGGGCTTGCGAAAGCATCTACGAAACTCAAGGGGGACCCATGCACGGACCCGGCGGGGAATCTTATTATGCCGCTATCTGGGCAAATGACCAGGCGGAATATATCAACCCTTATTTCCCCTTCACCGGTTATGATTACGGAAATGCGTCTGCCCTAAATTCCTTCAGGCACTTCGCACGTTTCATGAATGATGAAATGAAACCGATACCGAGTTCTATTGTGGCTGAAGGTCTCGACATATGGAACGGCGTCGGCGACAGGGGCGACGCAGCAATGATCGCGCATGGAGCTTCCCGGTATGCGCTTGCCAAAGGCGATATTAATGAAGCGCGGGAATTATGGAATCTTATTGAGTGGTGTCTTAAATATTGCAAAGGAAAACTAAACAAAGAGGGAGTGGTGGAATCGGACACCGATGAACTTGAAAACCGTTTTGAATCAGGCGACGCAAACCTGTGTACATCTTCCCTATATTACGATGCCCTGATCTCCGCATCTTATCTGGCACGCGATCTCGGCATTAAAGACTGGAAAAAATATCAATCGGAGGCTGCTTCCCTAAGAAAGAATATCGAAAAATATTTCGGGAAAGAAATAGGCGGGTTCGACACATATGCATATTATGACGGGAATGACAAACTCCGCGCATGGATATGCATCCCGTTGGCAATGGGGATAAACGACCGTGCCACCCAGACTCTCGATGCCCTGTTCTCTCCCAAACTATGGACGGAAAACGGTTTGCTCACTGAAGAGGGCGACCGAACATTCTGGGACCGCTCAACTCTTTACGCTCTCAGGGGAGCTTATACTGTAGGCGAAACAAAACGTGCCACAGATTTCCTTCACGACTATTCCGCCACACGCTTGCTGGGGGAACATGTACCTTATGCTATTGAAGCGTGGCCCGAAGGCAGCCAGAGACACCTCTCTGCGGAAAGCGGTCTTTATGGAAGAATCATTACTGAAGGTCTTTTCGGGATACGCCCGACCGGTTTGAAATCTTTCTCTCTGACACCTCATCTCCCGACCGGATGGGATCACATGAATTTACGTCATATCCGCGCTTTTGGATCGGATTTCGATATTGAAGTGAAACGCATCAACGGAAATAAAATCAGCGTGAACATTATCGAGGGTTCCAAAAAGAAATCTTATAAAACTGTTAGCGGAAATACAATAAACATCAAGCTTTGACCCAGCGCGACATGATGGGGCATCTTCAACAACAACTAATTAATTATGAAAGCATCAATATTAGGCGTCTTGCTTTTGACCGTCACATCTGCGGCGGGTAAGACCTATGACATCTCTTCTCCTGACGGGAAAATACAAACCGGGATTTCTGTCGGTTCTGACCTGAGTTATTCAGTAAATTTCAATGGAAAACCCGTGATTTCCGAGTCTGTGTTATCTATGACACTGTCAGACGGGACTGTCTGGGGAAAGAATCCCAAAGTGACAAAGGTCTCCAAAAAATCTGTAGACTCTGAGATTGCGTCCCCTTTTTACAGAGCTGCAAAGTCTGAGGAAAAATATAATTCCGCCACTATCAGTTTCAAAGGGGGATGGGGAGTGGAATTCAGGGCTTATAATGACGGGGTAGCCTACCGCTTCATTTCTTCTCAAAAAAAGCCGCTGACAATAGAGGATGAAGCAGTCTGCTACAATTTCCCTTTCGATGCCGTCTCTTACGTGCCTTATACAAAAAGCCGTGCCGTAGATCCATACTATAATTCATTTGAAAATGAATATGCGGAAGTCAAGCTATCCGGCATAGATCAGGAAAAACTTATTTTCCTTCCGATGACCGTCGACCTCGGAGACAATGTCAAAGTCACAATAACAGAATCTGACCTTGAACAATTTCCGGGACTGTATATGACCGGTCAGGGCGACACCTCTTTGAAAGGCAGCCATGCCCGCTACCCCAAAAGGTCAGTACAGGGTGGACACAACAATCTTCAGATGGAAGTGAAAGAAAGGGAAAGTTTCATCGCTAAAACCGACGGGAACCGCACTTTCCCGTGGCGTGTGGCTATCATCACTGATAATGACAGGGATCTTGCAGCTTCCAATCTCTCTTACCTTCTTGCATCACCATCCCGCGTGGCTGACATAAGCTGGATCAAGCCCGGGAAGGTGGCATGGGAATGGTGGAACGACTGGAACATTGCCGGAGTGGATTTCGAAGCCGGCATCAACAACGACACTTATAAACAGTATATCGACTTCGCAGCGCGCAACGGTATCGAATACCTTATCCTTGATGAGGGATGGGCGGTGAACCTTGAGGCAGATCTTATGCAGGTGGTTCCCGAGATAAATCTTCCTGAACTTATAGAATATGCCAATGCCCGGAATGTGGATGTGGTTCTATGGGCAGGATATGTAGCTTTTGACCGTGACATGGAAAAGGTTTGCAAGCATTATGCCGACATGGGTGTGAAAGGGTTTAAAGTTGATTTCATGGATCGCGACGACCAGGAGATGGTGGATTTCGTACACCGTGCAGCAAAAACATGCGGCAAATACAATCTTATTCTTGATCTCCACGGGATGTATAAGCCTGCCGGACTCAACCGCACATATCCTAACGTACTTAATTTTGAAGGGGTCAACGGTCTTGAACAGATGAAATGGAGCTCTATTGATCTGGATCAGGTGAAATATGAGGTTATGATTCCGTTCATCCGTCAGGCAGCCGGTCCGATGGACTATACTCCGGGCGCAATGAACAACGGTTCGAAACTTACTTACCAGGCAAACTACTATGAACCGATGAGCCAAGGCACACGCAGCAGACAGCTTGCATTGTTTACCATCTTCGACTCCCCTTTCACGATGCTTTGCGACACGCCGGTAAATTATGACCGTGAACCGGAATGCAGGGATTTCATCGCATCTATTCCTACCACATGGGACGAAACAATCATCCTTGACGGTAAAATGGGGGAATATATCATAACGGCAAGAAGGAAAAACAATACATGGTATGTGGCTGGAATCACAGACTGGACACCCAGGAGTCTTGACCTCGACCTTTCTTTCCTGGGAAACGGGACACGTGAGGCAGTTATATTTCAAGACGGTGCGAATGCCGCAAAAAATGCAAAGGATTACAAAAAGGATTCTATCAATATAAACGGTAATTCCAGCATGACTGTAAATCTTGCCCCCGGAGGAGGATTTGCAATGATTATAAAATAATTTTCCACTATTTTTTATACGACAATGAAGAAACATCTATCATATCTCTCTTCTTTCCTGCTGTTGTCGGCTTGCGCCAACAGTTCTGCAAATTTCTCTTCCGAGATGTCGGCTGAAGAGACGGCTGTATTTACATCTTCCGACTCAGTGCTCCAGAAATCTTTCAATTGGGCAAAGAAACAGGCATTAGGTTATGCTCACGATGCGGATGATCCTGTGGGCGCATGGTATGAGGCGGCTCTCCCCCAGCGCGAAGCTTTCTGCATGAGAGACGTGTCGCATCAATCGGTCGGGGCGCATATCCTCGGACTGACCCGCCACAATAAGAATATGATGCATAAGTTCGTAAAAAATATAAGCGAATCGCGAGACTACTGTTCTTATTGGGAAATCAACCGTTATGACAAGCCAGCCCCTGCCGATTACGCATCCGACTCGGAATTCTGGTATAACCTCAATGCCAATTTCGATGTGATGCAGGCTTGTCTGAAACTGTATGAATGGACTGCTGACAAAGATTACATCTCGGCGCCGGACTTCTGCAATTTCTATGACTTAAGCGTAAACCAATATATTGAAAGATGGCAACTGGATCCGGAAAAGATTATGGACAGGCCTCCATATATGAACCAGTCGGAAGATTTCAATGAGGAAAATAATTTTCACTCTTGCCGGGGACTCCCTTCTTATGTGGAAAATTTCAGGGGACTGACCGTAGGGGTAGACCTCCTCGCAGCTCTTTGCGGCGGATTCGACGCTTATTCAAAAATGGCTGTGTTAAACGGAGACCAAGACAAGGCTTTCAATGCTTCAGAAACGGCAAAAGCATATCGTGAAATAATCGACAGCAGATGGTGGGATGAAGAGAACAACCGGTATAACACCTTCTGGACCACTGAAAAGAAATTTTTCCGTGGCGAAGGCGTTCCGTTCATCCTATGGTTTGACGCAACTGACAGCAACGAGCGTAAACGTGCATGCGTGACCGACATTTTAACAAGAGAATGGAATGTGGAAAACATGTCGGCTTTCCCCGCGCTGTTTTATAATCTCGGATACAATGAAGAGGCTTATAGATTTGTCTCTACCCTGCCAACAACCAACCGTTCAGAATACCCCGAAGTATCCTACGGTATTGTTGAAGGAATTGTATGTGGCGCAATGGGATTGTCTACATCCGCATCTGATGGCAAAGTCACTTCCCTCTCAAGAGTGGCTGATGATTTTTGCGACATTAAAAACGTGCCCGTATTTGACGGATACATATCCTTGAGACACGAAGGGATGAGCTTGTCGGAAATCAAGAATGACACTGATACAGACCTTACCTGGGTCGCATCCTTCCAAGGAAAACATGACACCCTCGAATGCGACGGGCAAAACTTAACTGCCACCGTATCCACAGATGTAAAGGGAAATACTATTTCATCCGCCGAAATAAGACTTCCCAAAGGTGCGAAAAAAACTGTCAGGACAGTAAATTGACCTTTTCTTTTTTACAACGAATCAAAATCAATGCGGAGAATATTTGAAATATTCTCCGCATTGATTTTGCTCACTATAAATTTATGTATTAACTTTGCATCGATTGTAACCGTATCTTTCTTTTCAACCTTAAACTGTTCTACTATACCTGACTATATGATCAATCGGCTTACTGTACTGGCATTTATAATATTATCCTATCTGCAATTTGCATCCGCCCACGACAGGCATGTCCGTCATCTCACCATTAATGACGGTCTGTCTTCAAACGCGGTCTACAGCATCACGCAAGACAATCTCGGCAGAATGTGGTTTGGCACTATCGACGGGTTGCATTGCTATGACGGAAACAACATCTCGGTATGGAGAGATCCGAAAATTAAAACTCTCGGACAGGTGATTTATACGATCAGGGAAGATTCTGACGATAAACTCTGGATAGGGAGCGAGATGGGTCTTGCCATTTTCGACCTCAGGAAAGAAAAATTCATGGATCCGCCCATATATCAGGAAGGGTTTAAGATAATGTCTCCCGTAAGTGATATAATTTTCGATCATAAAGGACGCACATGGATATCGACATCAGGGCAGGGGATATTCAGGATTGATAAGGAATCGGAAGAAATACATCATTATGTGGCAATTGGCAGAATAAACTCTGATATCATCTCACATATCGCTGAAGACAGCAACGGGACAATATGGGTGGCAAGCCCGGAAAAAGGGCTGAGCCGATTCAATGAGAACGGGAATAATTTTGTACCCGTAAATTCATCTCCCACCGGCACAATTTCCATTTTTGAAGACAGCTTTAACAACTTCTGGATAGGCAGTGAACACGGGCTATACCGATTCGACAGAAGAAACGAAAAATGGGAACACCTCCTCATCCCTGAGAACAACAAAGTTTTTCAGATACGCCAGATTGTGGAGCATGAACCCGGATATCTTCTTTTTGCTTCCGATGAAGGTCTCACAAAATATAATATAGCGACAGGGGAAACCATAACTCATAAAGCAAATCTGAGCGTCCCCGACAATCTGAATGACAATTATCTCCATTCCCTGTTTATTGATAATGAAAACGGGTTATGGATAGGATCCTATTTCGGGGGTGTCAATTATATCCCCCCCTTTTTCCGCATATTTTCACACCACAGCAACCTAAATTCCACATTGCCGGCAAGGATTGTTTCCGTATTTGCTGAAGCCGACCACAATAATGTCTGGATAGGATCGGACGATGCCGGTTTTTTCTTATGGAACCGCACGGACAATTCTTTTAAAAGTTTCAGCAATTCTTCCAAGAGGGGGCTGACATACCATAATATCCATGCATTATTACAGGATGGCAACAAACTATTTGTCGGAATGTATATGGGAGGGCTTGACATCCTTGATATTTCTACCCGCACATTCAGTAATCATAAGGGCGGACAAGAACCGGGATCCCTATATTCTTCAAGCATTTATGCAATTTTTAAAGACAGCCGGGACATGATATGGATCGGCACTACAAAAGGACTTAACCGTTACCGTAAAGATTCAGGTGATTTCGAACGGATCTTTGATCTCAACCACGCGGATGTGGAATATATATTTGAAGACCGGAAGGGATTTCTTTATGCCTGCTCATTGAACCAGGGACTCTATCGGCTTAATCCTGTAAGCGGGGAATGGAAACAGTTCACGACTCCTGATGACAAGTCCGGTAAAGAATATGGACTTCCGACATATAAAATCATAACCGGTGCGGAAGATCCTGACGGGAAACTGTGGTTCGGGACTGACGGATGGGGATTGTTCAGGTTTGATCCTGAACAGGAACGTTTTTATCAGGAACCTCTCCCTTCCTCTATACGGGTTGTCAATAAAATAATTCCCGAAGGAGAAAATCTTTGGATCACTACAAGCAACGGTCTTTATTGCTATCATCCGGAGTCAGGAAAGATCCGGACATTCGACCGGCTGTCGGGCTTACAGGATAATCTTTTTCTACCAAATTCAGGGATACGTCTCGATGACGGTACCATACTGCTTGGCGGCATTAAAGGGTTTAATGAGTTTAATCCTTCTGACGTGGAATTCAATTCAAGAAATCCGAAGGTCATATTAACAGACTTATCCCTTTTCAACCGTCGTGCCGAAGTAGATTCAGAAGGGTCGCCTCTGTCTTGTTCTCTTGCATATTCTGATCATCTGACTTTAAATCATGAACATTCTATTTTGAGCCTGTCTGTTGCGGTGCTCAGCTATACTAATCCTGCCCAAAATAATTTTTTATATAAGCTTGACGGATTTGATCCGGATTGGAATGATGGTCCCGCAGACGGACATGTGAGCTATACCAACCTTCCTCCGGGAAAATACCGTTTCTTTGTAAAAGCTTCAGACGGAGCGGGAGGCTGGAATGAAAACTCTCTGTCTTTTCCGATTGAAGTATTGCCCCCCTGGTGGCTTTCCGTCCCGATGCTGACGGTCTACGCCGCAATCTTTATCGCCTTGCTTTTCTTTTTCTATTTCAGACTGAAGAAAAAGCAGAAAGAAGAATTACAAATGATGACGGCGCGTAAAGACAAGGAACTATACCAAAGCAAAATTGAGTTTTTTACTCATATGGTTCACGAGATTCGCACCCCTTTGACGTTGATCCTTACCCCTCTCGAAACGGTCATGAAGTCTAAAAAGACAGTCAGCGACGAGCTTCCCACCCTTAACGTCATAGCACGCAACGGACAAAGACTCCTCAGCCTCGTCAACAGGCTGATGGACTTCAGGAAAATGGAATCCGGATGCGTGAATGTGAATCTTCAGCCCACCGACCTGCGTGCATTAGTTTGCGAGACAACAGATAAATTTTTGCCGATGGCTAAAGCAAAGGGGGTAAATGTCGTGGTAAACACCCCTGAGCATGAATGCGTGGCAACCGCTGATTCTGACGCGTTGCAGCATGTCGTGGACAATCTTCTCTCAAATGCCCTCAAATTCACAGGCGACCATATATGGATCGATCTTCGGGAGGACGAAAACAACTCTTATTCCATAACCGTGGCAGACAATGGAAGTGGCATCGAGAAAGAGGAACAGGATAAGATATTCGCTCCATTCTATCAAGTGGAGGGGACACGCCCTCATGACAACATCGGGACCGGGATTGGTCTTCTTCTTGTGAAAAAGTATATCGAGCTCATGCATGGACGCCTGAAACTTGACAGCACTCCCGGAAGAGGGTCCGCTTTTACTGTCAGTCTTGACAAGGCTCAATCCGACATTTCTATTGTTGAAAGACCGACAGCCGGTATCTTCGAAGGATTTAAAGAGGTCCCTGAAGAACCAAGCACGCCGGATAAAGAAAGAATACTTCTCGTGGAAGACAATAATGAACTGCTCAACTTTCTGAGGACTATTTTTTCACAAGAATATGAGGTGACTTGTGCGTCGAACGGTAAAATTGCTTTACAGGTATTATCAGAAAATCCATATGATATCATCGTAAGCGATGTGATGATGCCGGAAATGAACGGTATAGAACTTTGCAGCAAGGTAAAAAGCAATCTGACCACAAGCCATATACCGGTAGTGCTGCTCACTGCAAAGGTAGAACCCGGTGACTATATCGACGGATTTGAGAATGGCGCAGACCTTTATGTCAGCAAACCATTCTCTGCCGATGTGCTTAAGGCTCAGGTGAAAGGGATTCTTGCTATTCGCCGGCAACTGCGGCTTAAATTCGGCAACAATCCGTCTGTAAATACAAATGAGCTGGTACCCAACTCCCGGATCGACAATGAATTTTTGAAAAAAATTGAAGAAATCGTCCTGAATCATCTGTCTGATCCCGATTTCAGTGTCGATGTCCTGGCTCAGGAAATAGGCATTTCCAGAACAGGTCTTTTCTCTAAACTTAAGGCTGTGGCAGAAATGACTCCCAATGCCCTTATAAAACGTATCCGGCTCAACGAGGCTGCCCGCCTTATAAGGGAAGAAGGGTTTCTGATAAATGAAGCTTGTTATAGCGTGGGATTCGTGTCCCGTTCTCATTTCGCACGCTATTTTCAAGAGCAGTTCGGAATGAAACCGACAGATTACAAATCATCTATAAACAATTGACAAACAATGCGCCTTACCTTTTATCCAAAAGGTAAGGCGCATTGTTTGTCAGGACGTATTTAATGTGCATTAAGCCAATTTTCCGCTACACCGAATGATGCCGTAAGGGTCACTTTCCCTTTATAGGCACCCTCCATACCTTCCGTGACTATTTTCTGAAGCTCCGGAAGTTCTTCAGGGACTACATCGAAGTTCAATTCATCATGCACCTGCATGATCATCTTGGATTTCATCCCTTTTTCAAGCATCTTTCCATATATGTCGACCATCGCTACCTTTATGATATCCGCGGCGCTCCCCTGTATCGGGGCATTGACGGCATTGCGTTCGGCATACCCCCTGACTACAGGATTCTTGCTGTTGATGTCAGGCAGACGGCGTTTTCTCCCCATTTTAGTCACCACATATCCATGTTCACGGGCAAGTTCCACGGAATCGCTCATATATTTATGGATAGTTGGGAATGTTTCGAAATAATTGTCGATAAGCTGCTTTGCATCAGCTCTCGGAATGCTCAGCCGTGAAGAGAGCCCGAATGCAGAGATTCCATACAGTATACCGAAATTGGCTGTCTTTGCATGACGCCGCTCATCAGGTGTGACCTCATCGATATTCTTATGATATATCTTGGCAGCCGTTATCGCATGGATGTCGTCTCCATTGCGGAAGGCATCTATCATGGTTTCATCTGAAGCGAAATCAGCCACCAGACGCAACTCTATCTGAGAATAGTCTGCTGAAAGGAACAGATGTCCTTCGTCCGGTATGAATGCCCTCCTGATCTCTCTTCCCTGCTCCTCCCTTACAGGAATGTTCTGAAGATTGGGGGAAGAGGAAGATATCCTTCCGGTTGCCGTGACTGTCTGGTTATAGACCGTATGTACCTTTCCGGTAGCCGGGTTTATTGCTGCGGGAAGGGCATTGAGATAAGTTGACAGCAGTTTCTTCAGCTGCCGGTATTCAAGGATCTTGTTGACTATGGGATTCTTCACAGCCACCTTTTCAAGGATTTCCTCACTTGTGGAATATTGTCCTGTTTTGGTCTTTTTGGCTTTTGGGTCAAGCTGAAGTTTGTCAAACAGTATTTCCCCCACTTTGGCAGGCGAGCCAACATTAAATTCCTCTCCTGCCAATTCATATATCTCTTTCTCAAGTTCAGCAATCCTTGCATCAAGTGTCCGGGAGGCTTCATTCAAAGCCTCTACATCAATCCTGACTCCGGTAATTTCCATGTCTGCCAGCACTGTCGCAAGGGGCAACTCAACATTGTTCAGGAGATCAGCCATCCCTTCTGCAGCTATCTCTTTTTCCAGAATTGTCTCCAGACGTAAAACCACGCATGCCTGTTCGCAAGCCCAGTTGGCAATCTCTTCTTCAGACGAAGGCTGATTACGCCCCCCCCTTTTAACAACAAATACCGGTTCGGGCATCATGTTGTAATTGAGATAAAGTGAAGACAAGGTATCTGTAGAATGCCGCATCTCCGGCTGAAGAAGATAATGGGCGAGAGATGTGTCGTAATAATTCACAAGACCGGGAGCCGAGTCACTTCTCAGACGGTGCGCCAGGACATAATCACGTTTTGACTGTGCTGTCACTTTCCTTATGTCAGAACGCGTCAAGACATCAAGGACACCGGCAACTCCCGTTGTTAAAGATGCCGGAATATAGACCGCTTCATTTTCCGAGACAGCTATTGCAATCCCTTTTATGTCAGCCGTCATGTCGTTTTCTCCATCTGCCACAAAACATATGCCGCATCTGTCAAGCCCGGATGTCTTAAGTAGGAGTCTGTCAAGATTTTCCGCAGAGTCGGCTATCTGCCATTCAACCGGAGAGGATGCTTTTTCCTGACAGACGTTATCAGTTGATTCGGATTCCTCCTCGGCATCAAAATCAAATAATGAGGGCTGAAGCGAGACTTTGTTCTCTGCCGGCTTATTTGCATCCAGACGCTTTGCCACACGGTCGCGCAGCGATTTAAACTCCAGCTCATTGAATATGGCGAAAAGCTTTTCCCTGTCTTCCGGTTTTCTTATAAGCTCTTCCGGCTGCTTTTCTACCGGAACATCCGTACGGATAGTGGCAAGAAAATAAGAATCCCGTATCTGCTGTGCGTTATCCTCTATTTTCTTCTTTAACGCTCCCTTCAATTCTCCGGTGCGTGAGAGAAGTTCCTCCACACTTCCGAAATCATTGATGAGTTTGACAGCTGTCTTCTCCCCCACTCCGGGACATCCCGGAATATTGTCGACCTTGTCGCCCATCAGCGCCAGCAGATCTATCACCTGCGATGTACGGTTAATGCCATAACGGGCGCACACTTCCTCCTCTCCACGCAATTCAAAATCCTGTCCGCGGTAGGCAGGCTTATATTGAAGCACGTTGGGACTTACCAGCTGTCCGAAGTCTTTATCGGGAGTCATCATATAAGAAGTGAATCCCTCTTTCTCCGCGAGCTTTGCCATGGTGCCGATGACATCATCGGCTTCAAATCCGTCAACTTCGAGAATCGGTATGTTATAAGCCTTGATTATCTCTTTGATAAAAGGGATTGACTGCCGGATATCTTCAGGCATTGCCTCTCTCTGCGCCTTATATGAAGCGTCAGCCTCACTGCGGAAAGTCGGTCCGTGCGGGTCAAAGCATACTGCCATATGGGTTGGATTTTCCTTGCGGATCACCTCTTCGAGCGTGTTTACAAACCCGAAGATAGCCGACGTGTTGAATCCGCCCTGTGTCAGGCGCGGCATTTTTATAAGTGCGTAATAAGCGCGAAAAATAAGCGCGTACGCATCTAAAAGGAACAGGCGTTTTTCGTTCATTGCGACAAATTTTTCGCTAATTTAGCAAATTAATCCCTATTGAGTATCGTTGTTGAAGAGATTTTATTAATTTTGCACTTTATTAGCGTGCCTGTGCGCGTTGCCCAGGCGCTCTTTTTCAGATATGGATCAGCTAAATCTAATTCAAACAAGGCTTGAAAACGAGCTCCGCGAAATGAACGCAATCATCCATCGGTCGTTGAACACTTCCAACGAACTGATGAATCAGGTCGTAACCAACTATCTCACGGTTAAAGGGAAACAGATCCGGCCGATCATGGTGATTCTCAGCGCCGGGCTCTTTGGCAACGTAAACGAGCACGTTCTCCATGCCGGAGCGGCTCTGGAGATGTTGCACAACGCTTCGCTGATTCATGACGACGTGGTGGACGAAACAACTTTGCGCAGAGGTAGGGCTACTGTAAATTCCATATGGGGAAACCATATCGCTGTGCTGGTTGGTGATTATTTCGTGTCGAACGCCCTCGCTGCCGGTATACAGACAAACAATATTGAGATCATTTCTGCGCTTTCTGATCTCGGAAAGGAACTATCTATCGG
>JAIDJJ010000143.1 GCA_029052265.1 Muribaculaceae bacterium | reverse complement strand
CTCGGCAATCGAAAATCCAAATTCTCTTGCAGATTCAAGATCTTCATGATCAGGACGTCCCGGAGCAACCGGATATTGCTGTGTGGAATATGAATGCTCCCCGATAAAGGCTCCGGCAGCTACAGGTATAAATCCGAGTGTCCTGACAAACTCAGCCATATCATTTAATGCATTTTCAAATGCACGGTTACCATAAACAGCAATAAGGACACATGGCGTATTTTTACCCTTGAGCGTTCTCATCCTGTCCTTTGCTATAGGAGCTATTTTCCCTCCATAGACCGGCGCTGCAAACACAGCAAGTTCATTCTCTCCCAGATCGAGAGACGAAGCTTGTCCATGCGTTACATCACTTATCACAATCTGCGAACAATCATACATTTCTGCATGTGTCCCTACAGGATCAGAAATAAAATCCCGGATTCCATCAACTACTGCACCTGCTATTTTTGAAGAAGTTCCCGTTGGGGAAAAAATAATCTTATATAATCCCATAAGTATTTAAATCATCAATTTTGACTCAAAGTTATTTAAACTATTTTGATTTGTAAAATTTTTTGCTGAATTATAATAAAAATTAAGGAGCAGTTTCCCTCTGCCCTCAACTGACAATCTTATCAAAGCATAACGTAATTTTTGAATTTGACAAATGCATTACGAACTATAAATAGCTATTTAGACCCCTTCCCACAAAAAATTATTATATTTGCATTCTAAACCAATTCTTCATTATCATGAACAATGAATTTTCAAAAGAGTACGAATATGGCGGTTTATGCGTGAACGGTTTCGCCATGATTTTCTTTACTTTTATTCTTATTCCGGCAATAATTGCCTCCATACTTATCTGGGGTATGGAATCAAATCCTGTATTATCAGTCGCGGTCTGTATCACATTGCTGATAATATTTATTCTTGGATGCGTCGGATATTTTGTGCAGGAACCAAATGAAGCTCGCGTAATGATATTCTTTGGGAAATATGCCGGGACTTGCAAAAATGTAGGATATTATTGGGTTAATCCTTTCCTGAACCGGCGCAAACTTTCATTAAGGATACGCAATATGGACATCGAACCGATTAAAGTGAATGACAAGATCGGCAACCCTGTACTTATCGGCATGGTACTCGTCTGGAAAATAAAAGACACATATAAAGTCGTTTTTGATCTTGATTCCAAATCTCTTGGGACAACAGGCACCTCCATCAATCAAGGGGCTTTGGAACGTTTTGTGCGTATTCAAAGTGATGCCGCCCTTCGTGAAGTTACAGGACATTTCGCTTATGACCAGACTGATTCTTCTGATCCGGAAGAGATCACTTTGAGAGACGGTGGCTCCACAATAAATGAGCTTCTCGAACGCAAAATCAACGAACGTCTTGCAATGGCTGGT
>JAIDJJ010000142.1 GCA_029052265.1 Muribaculaceae bacterium | reverse complement strand
GTAGATGTATCTATAAATCTGGTTATCAGGTATTTATGATAGATAAAGTTGTATAAAGACAAGGGCGTGTAATCGACAGAAACAAGTTATAAATAAACAGTATCAATTTTTAGAGACTAAGAATGCCAACGATTCAGCAATTAGTAAGAAAAGGACGTGTGGCTCTGAAGGAAAAGAGCAAATCGCCCGCCTTGGATTCATGTCCGCAGCGCCGTGGCGTGTGTGTGCGTGTTTACACGACCACTCCGAAGAAGCCTAATTCGGCAATGCGTAAAGTGGCGCGTGTGCGTCTCACCAATGGCAAGGAGGTCAACTCCTACATTCCGGGCGAGGGTCATAACCTTCAGGAGCACTCCATCGTGATGGTTCGCGGCGGTCGTGTGAAAGACCTTCCGGGTGTGCGTTATCACATTGTGCGTGGTACGCTTGATACCGCAGGTGTACAGGGCCGTACCCAGCGCCGTTCCAAATATGGGGCGAAGCGTCCGAAAGCCGCTAAGAAGTAATCTGTAACGGTTCTTCTGCACCAGCAAACATTAACCCTGTTTTTGGTTGTCTGGGCGGCTTGATGGTTGAGTAAACGGCGGCAAGAGAGCCGACGTTGAAGATTTTAAAAAGCAGCCGCAACAAAAACACTAAACAAACAAAAATGAGAAAAGCAAAACCAAAGAAGCGGGTGATATTGCCCGATCCCGTGTTTCATGATGTCAGAGTGACAAAATTCGTGAACCACCTGATGTATGACGGAAAAAAGAACACGGCTTACACCATATTTTATACGGCATTGGAGACCGTGAAGGCCAAAATGCCCAACGAGGAGAAGAGCGCGCTTGAGATTTGGAAAAAGGCGCTTGAGAATGTGACTCCTCAAGTGGAGGTGAAGTCGCGCCGAGTAGGTGGCGCCACCTTCCAGGTTCCTACCGAGATCAGAGCCGACCGTAAGGAATCGATATCAATGAAAAATCTTATCATCTACGCACGTAAGCGCGGTGGAAAGACTATGGCAGACAAGCTTGCCGCAGAAATCGTAGACGCCTTTAATGACCAGGGTGGTGCTTTCAAGAGAAAAGAAGACATGCACCGCATGGCAGAGGCCAACCGTGCTTTCGCACACTTCAGATTTTAATATTGATATTTTCAACAATGGCTAAACACGACGATCTTAATTTGACCAGAAATATCGGCATCATGGCTCACATCGATGCCGGCAAGACCACCACGTCCGAGCGTATACTTTTCTATACGGGCCTTACCCACAAGATTGGTGAGGTTCATGACGGTGCCGCTACAATGGACTGGATGGAGCAGGAGCAGGAGCGCGGTATCACTATTACCTCAGCTGCTACCACCACATTCTGGAACTATCAAGGCAATAAATTTAAAATCAACCTGATTGACACTCCGGGGCACGTTGACTTCACTGTAGAGGTGGAGCGTTCGCTCCGTGTGCTCGACGGTGCTGTGGCGGCTTTCTGTGCCGTTGGCGGTGTAGAGCCTCAGAGTGAGACTGTCTGGCGTCAGGCTGACAAATATAATGTGCCCCGTATCGGTTATGTCAACAAGATGGACCGTTCCGGAGCCAACTTCTTCGAGGTTGTACGCCAGGTGCGCGAAGTGCTCGGTGCCACACCTCTTCCCATTCAGATCCCCATTGGCGCTGAAGAGACATTCAAAGGCGTTGTCGACCTGGTTCAGATGAAGGCTATCTTCTGGCATGACGAGACAATGGGCGCTGAATATACAGTCGAGGAGATCCCTGCTAACCTTGCAGAGGAGGCAGAGGAATGGCGCGACAAGATGCTTGAGACCCTTGCTGAGTTTGACGAGGTTCTCATGGAGAAATATTTCGACGATCCCTCTACAATCAGCGTGGACGAAATCAAGGCGGCTATCCGCAAGGCTACACTCGCCATGGAGATCAATCCCATGATCTGTGGATCTTCTTTCAAGAACAAAGGTGTTCAGACTCTTCTTGATGCCGTATGTGCATATCTTCCTTCTCCTGAGGATTCAGGCGTGGTGGAGGGGCATGCAGTAGGCGATCCCGATGAAGTTGAGACCCGCGAACCGAGCCCCGAGGCTCCGATGTGTGCCCTTGCGTTCAAGATCGCGACTGACCCCTATGTTGGACGTCTTTGCTTCTTCCGTGTATATTCCGGAGAGATTCAGTCCGGAAGCTATGTGCTCAACAGCCGCAGCGGTAAGAAGGAGAGAATCTCACGTCTGTTCCAGATGCACTCCAACAAGCAGAATCCCAAAGAGATGATCGGTTGTGGTGATATCGGTGCCGGCGTAGGTTTCAAGGATATCCGCACAGGTGATACTCTTTGTGATGAGAATGCACCCATCGTGCTTGAGTCTATGGAATTCCCCGATCCCGTTATCGGTATCGCAGTAGAGCCCAAGACTCAGAAAGACCTTGACAAACTCGGTGTAGGTCTTCAGAAGCTTGCTGAGGAAGACCCGACATTCCGTGTTGAAACAAACGAAGAGACCGGCCAGACCGTCATCAGCGGTATGGGTGAGCTCCATCTCGATATCATCATCGACCGTCTCCGCCGCGAATTTAAAGTGGAATGTAACCAGGGTCGTCCTCAGGTTACATACAAGGAGGCAATCACCAAGCCTGTTGAACTCCGCGAGGTATTCAAGAAGCAGACCGGTGGTCGAGGTAAGTTTGCCGACATCATTGTCCGCATCGAGCCTGCAGACGAAGAATTTGAGGGCAGCCTCCAGTTTATCGATGAAGTCAAGGGTGGTAACGTTCCCAAGGAATATATCCCTTCAGTGCAGAAAGGTTTCCAGACTGCTATGAAGAACGGTGTTCTTGCAGGTTATCCAGTAGAGCGTCTTAAAGTCACACTTATGGACGGAAGCTTCCACCCGGTCGATTCCGACCAGCTTTCATTCGAGCTTTGCGCTATTCAGGCGTTCAAGAAAGGTAGTGAGAAGGCAGGTCCGGTTCTCATGGAGCCTATCATGAAGATAGAGGTAGTGACTCCGGAAGAATCTATGGGTGATGTTATCGGCGACCTTAACAAGCGTCGCGGTCAGGTAGAAGGCATGGAGACAAGCCGCAGCGGTGCCCGTATCGTCAAAGCCAAGGCACCTCTTGCAGAGATGTTCGGTTATGTGACAGCACTCCGTACTATCACATCCGGCCGCGCTACCAGCACTATGTCGTTCAGCCACTATTCCGAGGTAAGCAGCTCAATTGCAAAGAACGTGCTCACCGAGGTTCAGGGCAGAGTTGATCTATTGAAATAATAAAGCCACAATTCTAATATGAATCAAAAAATCAGAATCAAACTCAAATCTTACGATCACAATCTTGTCGACAAATCGGCAGAGAAGATCGTTAAGACGGTAAAATCGACTGGTGCAGTGGTAAGCGGTCCAATTCCGTTGCCCACCCACAAGCGTATCTTCACCGTCAACCGCTCAACCTTCGTAAACAAGAAGAGCCGTGAGCAGTTCCAGCTTTCATCATTCCAGCGTCTCATCGACATCTACAGCTCTACATCAAAGACTGTAGACGCACTGATGAAGCTCGAACTCCCCAGTGGCGTTGACGTAAGCATCAAAGTCTGACACATGTCTGCCCCCTCCGGGGGGCGGATTAAGGTTGGAAAACAAAATATAAAACAATCCAAAAAAATCAAAGTAAGAAATGCCAGGATTATTAGGAAAGAAAATCGGAATGACATCCGTTTTCAGTGCCGACGGAAAAAATATTCCGTGCACTGTTATCGAAGTAGGTCCTTGTGTGGTTACTCAGATCAAGACAGTGGATAAAGACGGCTATCAGGCTGTACAGGTAGGCTTCATGGACAAGAAAGAGAAGCACACTACAAAGCCGGAGGCAGGTCACTTCGCTAAAGCAGGAGTAACACCCAAGCGTCACTTGGCCGAGTTCAAATCGTTTGAGACAACACCGGAGCTTGGCTCCACACTTACAGTAGACCTCTTCCAGGAGGGCGGTTTTGTAGACGTGGTCGGCACAAGCAAAGGTAAAGGTTTCCAGGGCGTAGTGAAGCGTCACGGATTCGGCGGTGTAGGCCAGTCTACCCATGGTCAGCACAACCGTCTGCGCGCTCCCGGTTCAATCGGCGCCTGCTCTTATCCCGCGAAAGTGTTCAAAGGTCTGCGTATGGCAGGTCAGATGGGCAACGAGCGTGTGACTGTGCAGAATCTCCAGGTGATCAAGGTGCTTCCCGAGCACAATTTGTTAATGATAAAGGGTTCCATCCCCGGAGCCAAAGGTTCAATCGTTATAGTTGAGAAATAATGGAAGTAGCAGTTTATAACATCAAGGGAGAAGACACAGGACGCAAGATCAACCTCAACGACGAGGTGTTTGCACGCGATTTGAGCGAAGGCAATGCTGAGCACACTCTTTATCTTGACGTAAAACAGTATCTCGGCAATCAGCGTCAGGGTACTCACAAGAGCAAAGAGCGCAGCGAGATTTCCGGATCTACCCGCAAGCTCGGGCGTCAGAAAGGCGGCGGCGGTGCGCGTCGTGGTGATATCAATTCACCCCTTCTGCGTGGTGGTGCCACAGTGTTCGGTCCCCGTCCCCGTGACTATCGCAGCAAGCTCAACAAGAAGATGAAGCAACTTGCCCGCAAGATCGCTCTCACTTCAAAAGTTCAGGACGGCAAGATCATCGTGGTTGAGAACTTCAACTTCGAGAAGCCGAGCACCAAGAACTGGGTTAACATTGCAAAACTCTTCAAGGTAGAAGACAAGAAGACACTTCTGGTCATGAATGATCTCGACAAGAACGTACTTCTTTCCGTACGCAATGTTCCTAACGCTCTCCTGCAGCAGGCTGCAGACCTTAATGCCTACACCCTTCTGAACAATGATGCCATCATCATGACCGAAGGCAGCGTAGAGATGATCAACGAGAACTTCTAACAGAAAGGAGATATAGAAAATGGATATTCAGATCAAACCAATCGTGACCGAAAAGGCAACTGCCTACAGCGAGAAGCAGAATTGCTACACATTTGCCGTGTCTCCCGACGCTAACAAGTTTCAGATCAAAGATATTGTAGAGAAGCTCTACAATGTGCGCGTCGTGAAAGTAAACACATCCCTCTATGCAGGCAAGCGCAAGCAGCGTTACACCAAGGGGGGACTTATCAGCGGCCGTAAGCCCTCATTCAAGAAGGCATACGTGACCGTTGCAGAAGGACAAACGATAGACTATTATAGCAACATTTAAAAACGATGGCAGTAAGAAAATTTAAGCCCGTAACTCCCGGGCAAAGACACAAGATTATTGGTGTGTTCCGCAACGAGATCGCCATTGCAAAGCCCGCAGAGGGCGCCGAGAAGGTACAGAAAGTCTCGAAAATCACACCAGAAAAGTCTCTTGTTGTTGGCAAGCGCTCAACCGGCGGCCGCAACTCTTCGGGTCATCTTTCAACCCGTTACCGTGGCGGCGGTCACAAGAGAAAATTGCGTCTCATTGATTTCAAAAGAACCAACGATGGCGTACCGGCAATCGTAAAGACCATAGAATATGATCCGAACCGTTCGGCACGTATCGCGCTGCTTTTCTATCAGGACGGCTCCAAGGCGTATATGATCGCGCCCAACGGTCTTCAGGTAGGTCAGACAGTATTCAGCGGTGAAGATGCAGCTCCTGAAGTAGGCAACTGCCTCCCACTCGCAAAAATTCCTGTAGGTACGCTCATCCATTGTATTGAGCTTCGTCCCGGTCAGGGTGCTTCCATGGCACGTTCAGCCGGTACATTTGCTCAGCTTACATCCCGCGAGGGAAACTATGCGATAATCAAATTGCCTTCCGGAGAAACCCGTAAGGTGCTTCTCACCTGTCGTGCGACAGTAGGAGTAGTCGGCAACTCTGACCATGCTCTCGAACAGAGCGGCAAGGCAGGACGCAGCCGCTGGCTCGGACGCCGTCCGCACAACCGTGGTGTGGTAATGAACCCTGTAGACCACCCGATGGGTGGTGGTGAAGGCCGTCAGTCAGGTGGTCATCCCCGTTCACGTACAGGTCTTTACGCTAAGGGCTTGAAGACTCGTTCGCCGAAGAAGCACTCTTCGAAGTATATCATTGAAAGAAGGAAAAAGTAAATTTGATTAAAAGAAGACAATTATGAGTCGTTCGCTTAAAA
>JAIDJJ010000141.1 GCA_029052265.1 Muribaculaceae bacterium | reverse complement strand
ATGGGATATAATGCAGGAAAAAGACGCCATATACGCCAAACCGGATTTCTCTGACGAAGACGGCATCAAAGCGGCTGAGCTTGAGGAAAAGTTTGCCGAACTTGAGGGATGGAATGCGGAAAGTGATGCCGCTGCCCTCCTTAGCGGACTCGGGATTAAGGAAGACCGCCATTACATGCTAATGAAAGACATGAGTGCAAATGAGAAGGTGCGTGTGCTTCTCGCAAAGGCTCTCTTCGGAAATCCCGATAACCTGCTTCTTGACGAGCCCACCAACGACCTTGACCTTGAGACTGTGGCTTGGTTGGAAAATTATCTCGCCAACTTTGAAAACACCGTGCTTGTCGTCAGCCACGACCGTCACTTCCTTGACGCAGTAAGCACACACACTCTCGACATCGACTATAATAAGATCTCCCTCTTTGCCGGCAACTATAGCTTCTGGTATCAGTCTTCACAGCTTGCGCTCCGCCAGCAACAGGCTGCCAACAAGAAAGCTGAGGAAAAACGTAAGGAACTGCTTGAATTTATACAGCGGTTTAGCGCCAATGTCGCAAAGAGCAAGCAGACCACAAGCCGCAAGAAGATGCTTGAGAAACTTAATGTGGAAGAAATCAAGCCTTCTTCCAGACGTTACCCCGGCATAATATTCACACCAAACCGTGAAGTCGGCAACAAGATTCTTGAAGTCAAAGGTCTTAAAGCTTCTGTCGACGGAGAAGTTCTTTTCAGCGATGTGAATTTCCAGATTGAAAAGGGTGATAAAGTGGCTTTCTTAAGTCGCGACCCGCGTGCGATGACCGCGCTTTTCGAAATCATAAACGGAAACCGTAAGGCGGACGAAGGGGATTACGACTGGGGACAGACCATCACATCCGCATATCTTCCGCTTGACAACAGCAGCTTCTTTGAAACCGAGCTGAATCTTGTAGACTGGCTATGCCAGTACAGCAAGGATTCTTCCGAGATCTACCTCAAAGGATTTTTAGGCAAAATGCTCTTTAGCGGTGAAGAAGTCTTAAAGAAAGCAAGTGTACTTTCAGGTGGTGAAAAGATCCGGTGTATGATTGCCCGCATGATGCTTACCGATGCCAACACTCTCGTGCTCGACTCCCCTACCAACCATCTTGACCTTGAATCCATTCAGGCTTTCAACAACACTCTTCAGGCTTTCAAGGGTGTCATCCTCATGGCAAGCCATGACCACGAGTTTATCCAGACTGTCTGCAACCGTGTGATTGAACTCACGCCCAACGGCATCATCGATAAGATGATGGATTATGACGATTACATCACTGATGAGAAAGTTGCGGCTGCCAGAGAACGTCTGTACCCTAAACAATAAACCCTAAACACTTAACGACATGGTAAAGCATATCGTAACTTTCAAATTCAAAGGCAGCGACGAACAGCGCCAAAATGTGGCGCGTCAATTTGCCGAAGCTCTTATCGCTCTCCCAGATCAGATCGAGGAGCTCAAGAGCATTGAAGTGGGCATTAACCAAAATCCGAAAGAGACATGGGATCTTGTCCTCACAGCTACTGCAGAGTCTCTTGAAGATGTGGCTAAATACTCCGCACATCCGGCACACGTGGCTGCCGTGCAGATCATTGCTCCCTACAAGGAAGACCGCGCCTGCGTGGATTATACCATATAATATTCCCCTTGCAGATTACGCAAACTCCCCCACCGATATCGGTGGGGGAGTTTGCGTAATCTGCATTATAGCGTCAACAGGTGCAAAACCGTATGTGTGACATAGACGTTATATTAAAAAAATTCTGCTATGAAACACATCTATACTAATCTTTTGTTCCTGGCATTGCTACCGCTTGCTGCCTGTAGCAATGATGACAGTTCTTCCCCCCTTTCCCCTATAAAAGAAAAGACTTATACTGACTCCTCCGGACTTGAATTGTATTACAATGGTAATAAAATGCCGGGTAAAACAGTAGTTTTTGCTCAAGACAGCGACAAGGCTGTTGTCAAAGCTTACTCAACTTTCGATCTTAGCCGGATTTCCGGATTCGGATTGACCGGGGAATTGCCTTCTCCGGGAATAATACCCGGAAGTCCTGAGACATCTCTGCAAGTGTCTCTTCGAGATACAGGGCAATATTGGGAATTTACCGGTACAGGCGAAGATACATACTGCACTTATTCATACGAAGGATATGCATCGGAAGATAAATTGAAACTTTTCATCTCAGATGCCAAATTAAAATCCGGTGGAGTGACCCCTTCCGCATGGATGCCGGCTCCTATCGAAAAAAACACTGACGGTTCTTTCAAATCTCTCCCGGTATATGCCGACTGGCAATATGAACCGATCTCCGGGGTTGATTTCAATTTCAGCCATCTGCTTTCCGCAATAGCCGTTGCACCCATTATTCCCGTATACAACAATACGGCTTACATGTCGATAAGCGAAGCTATCCACGAGTCTCTAAAAGCCATCTCTTTTCTCCCTGACGGCAACATCCTTTTCACCTATATATCCTCAGTGGGTGGAGCTTATCATATTGCCCAGACGTATCCTAACGGATACCAATATGTCATATCCGGTCCCGGCTCAATCAAGCTGTATGTCAACCCTCTGTCATTCTTCAGTTTCATCCTTCAATCCACATCCGGTTCCACACCCGAATCGGAAGTAGACCTAAATGCGGATGGACTATGGCAGGCAGGAAACAACGACAATGTGACCTCAGGCAATAATTCCGGCATGATTGCCATAAAAGACATTCTGACATCTCCTGTTGGTAAAAAGATTCTGAAAAATCTAATGCCACAATTTCTTCCCATGGTGGCAGAAGGCATACCTTTGACATATACCGTCTCTGAAAATGAATTATCGGATATATCTCACGACTCTCTTAAAATTTATATCGATACTGAAATGGCGGTCAACATTCTTACCGCAGTCATAACCCCGATACTTGAAGACAGTTCAATGATGGAGGCTCTCAAATTATACATAAGCACTGATCCCACCTTCGCCCCTTTGCTCCCCGATCTTGAAAAGGCTATTTCGATGCTTCCACAAGCAATAGAACGAACAACCACTTTCAATCTGGGATTGTCGCTTATACCTTATCCAACCTCTGAATAATTCACCAAATGTTTCACACTCCAAAAGCAAAGAGGACCGCGAATCAGATTCGCGGTCCTCTTTGCTTAAGAATTGGAACGGATAGCAAAATCCAATTCAAAAAATAAATCAGTGAATCTTTTCATTTATCCCAAAGGAATGCACCGCTAAGGGTAACAGCCTTTGAAAATGCTGTCGGCTGCCCCTTTACTGTAATAAACAGATGGACAGACCCGGGAAATGTGATATGTTCAACACTGTTTCCTGATTGGTGCAATACGCTTGCAAATTCTTTACCCTGATCATACAGGATATCTCTTTCAGCTCCAATGATCAAGACCGGAGGCAACTTCGCGAGCTGTGATTTTTCCGCCTCTGCAGGCGATACCAATGGGTTATGATTCTCTGATTTTTCTTTATTTTGTGTTGAACCCGTCGCTACAGAAGATCCGGCATATGCCTCATTAAATGAATTCATCAATCTGGAGTTAAGTCCATATCCACGGGAATATTCTTTCCAGGAAGACGACCCATCGGCATAAGCTTTCACAACAGGATAAAACAACACCAATGATTTAATAGGTGACAGTTTCGCCTGATCCTGAAGATATAGTGAAGCCGCAACAGCAAGGTTTCCTCCTGAACTGTCCCCGCCAAGACTTACCAGTTCCTGACTGCTCCCCCATTCCTCAGCATGCGACATGGCATATTCCACTGCCGACACACAATCCATCAATCCTGCCGGAAACGGATTCTCGGGGGCAAGACGATAATCAACGGCAAGCACCATCACATTCTCATTCGAGGCAAGGGCATCACAGAAAAGAGAACAGGAATTAATGCTTCCGAATGTCCAGCCGCCTCCATGTAAATAAACTAACAGAGGTATCTTCGCCCCGTCTTTACCTGCCGTTGACGGTTTATAAAGCCTCATCTGCAATCCACGCGCCGCTCCATCTCCTGTCAGATCTTTCCTTTCCACGTTTGAAGAAAGAGCCACCTCTTCATTGCGCGACATACGGATGCGCATCAATTCTGCACCTTCCCCTCTTATGGAATGCAACACAGCATCACATTGGCGGTCCTGCAACCCTTCTGCCATATCATCGATAAAATCATCCGCCTCATTGAGAAATGCTGTTTTTTCTTTTTCTGTCGGCAACAGTCTATCCGGAATTTTGGCAAAAGAAAAATTTGCAAAAATCCCGAGTCCTAAAAATGTGAGAACTAATTTACTTGTCATATTTTATTATTCTTTATCCATCAGTTCTAACAAACGAAACTCCGATTCGTCTATCTCGGTAATGATTTCTTCAATTCTTTTCCCGGCGGCTGTTATGGCAGAATGATCCAGAGTCCCCGACGACATCTCCTGCTCAAGTCTGGATTTCTCCTCTTCAAGTTTTTCCAGATTAGCTGTCAATGTCTCAATCTCTTTCTTTTCTTTAAACGTCAGCTTCTGTTTCTGATTATGGCGTGGCTTATTTGAAACAGACGCTCCGGCATCTTGTCCTTTACCTGATTCCAATGCCCGCAATTCTTTCTGTTCCTCCTGCACACAATGCCGGTAAGTGGAATAATCTCCCGGGAAATCTTTCACCACACCGTTCCCTTTGAAGACGAAGAGATGATCCACTATCCTGTCAAGAAAGAAACGGTCATGACTGACAACAATGACGCATCCTTTGAAGTTGGCAAGATAATCCTCAAGTACAGTCAGTGTCAAGATATCCAAATCATTCGTCGGCTCATCGAGAATAAGGAAATTGGGACTTTTCATCAAAACAGTCGCAAGATACAACCGTCTTCTCTCGCCTCCGCTAAGTTTATAGATATATTTCTGCTGAGTGTCAGGCGAGAATAAGAACCGCGTCAGAAATTGCGAGGCGGAAAGCCTTGTCTTGTCATCTATCCTTACTTCCTCGGCAATCTCCCTTACTGCATCAATGACTTTCTTCTTTTCATCGAATCCGGTCATTCCTTCCTGACTATAATAGCCCCATTTCACTGTCTGCCCTATGTCAAACATGCCGCTGTCAGGCTGCAGTTCTCCAAGCAATAACTTTATAAATGTAGTCTTTCCGGCACCATTGTCCCCCACAATACCCACCTTTTCGTATCTTGCAAAAGTGTAGTTCCATTTGTCAAGAATAACTTTGTCACCAAAAGATTTTGAGATATCTTTCGCTTCAAAAATTTTCGATCCTATATAGGATGACCCGTTACCAAGACTAAGTTCCCTTGTATTAAGATTAAGTTTACTTTTTGCCTCAAGTTGATGGAAATTGTCTATCCTGTATTTTGCTTTTGATCCGCGTGCCTGCGGCTGACGGCGCATCCAGTCAAGTTCAGTGCGGAGCAGATTTTTCACCTTTGCCAATTCTGAACTGAGAGCGTCATAACGTTCCTGCCTCTTCTCAAGATAGTAATCATAATTACCGTTATAGGCATAGACAGCCTCCCGGTCTATCTCTATAATCTTATTGCAGACCTTATCCAGAAAATACCTGTCGTGGGTCACCATCAATAGAGTTATCCTTTGTTTGGTAAGATAATTTTCAAGCCATTCCACCATTTCTATGTCAAGATGATTGGTAGGCTCATCCAAAATCAATAGATCGGGTTCGGAAAGCAATGTTTTCGCAAGAGCCACACGCTTCACCTGACCTCCTGACATGGTGCCAAGCTTTTGTTCCACATCAGTGATCCTGAACTGATACAGCATCTGTATTGCACGGTCCTCGCATGTAAAGTCATCTGCGCGTAACGGTTCCGGTGTGGCATAGGCTAAGGCGCTTTCTTCCGGATCAAACGGTGGTAACTGGGAGAGGTAACCTACCCTTATGTCATTTCTGAATACTACATTTCCACTGTCATAATCCTCCTTACCGGCAATAATATTCAGGAAAGTTGTTTTACCGGCACCATTCGCCGCAATCAACCCTATTTTGTCTCCTTGATATATCCCGAGTGTAACATCAGCAAACAATACCCTGTCGCCAAATGATTTAGTCAGTTTTTCAATTTGCAGATAACTTATCATACTTTCAATTAATTTAATACATATCCC
>JAIDJJ010000140.1 GCA_029052265.1 Muribaculaceae bacterium | reverse complement strand
GACGCTCACCTTGAAAAGGTCGGCGGTCAATCTGCATTGGGCGACAAATGGAATGAAGGTGATATAATGTATGCTGCCCTCGACGGCAAACCCTGTATCAATATGGGAGCCGAAACAATCGACGACCATGGCGACCTCAAAGTTATTGGCAACAGTACTCCTCGTTTCTTCTATGGCATCGATCTCACTGCCGGATACAAAGGATTTGATTTCCGCGCATTCTTCCAGGGAATCGGCAAACGAGACTATTTCAACGGCTCTCCGATCTTCTGGGGCGTCGCAAACAGCCAATGGTGGTCGGCTGCCCTCGGCGAACATCAGGACTATTACCGCAGTGAAGAGATCGGTCTTGAAGGAAACAAGATAGCGGCAAACACGGATGCATATTATCCCCGCCCCATTTTCGGCACAAGCAAAAATCAGCAGACCCAGACACGATATCTTCAGGACGCATCTTATCTGAGACTGAAAAACCTTCAGATAGGCTACACTCTTCCAAAGAATATCACCCGGCAGTTCTTTGTTGACAACCTTCGTCTTTACGTATCGGTTGACAACCTCTTTACTATAACCAAACTTTCAAAAGTATTTGACCCCGAAACCATAAATGGCGGCTACAGTTCTTACGGTAATGCCTACCCTCTTACCCGCACATGGTCTTTCGGTCTTACTCTCACTCTATAAAAATAGAAAGTTCTGCAATACAAACCGAACTTTCTTAAAAACACAAAAGAACAATGAAACTTAATAAATTCATATATTATTCTGCAGCCCTTGCAATAAGCGGAGTGTCCCTGTCTTCATGCTCCGACTTTCTCGACAAGGAGCCAATGTCGCAGATTTCGCCAGAAAATTATTATTCCACAGAGGCACAGATACGCGCAGTGGTGCTCGATGAATATCCGAACACACTCCCCAGCCATGGAAACTGGAGCTATGGTCTTTTCAACGGCGACGGCTCTACCGACAACCAGATATACGTCACGGCTGACAACAAATACACCCCCGACCTCTGGCTTGTGGCAAATACTCATGGCACATGGAGCTTCACCCGTATATACTACATAAATTTCATGCTTTCAAACGCCTTGGCTCGTTACGGATCCGACATTAACGGTTCTGAGAACACAATTGACGGTTCTCTGCCTCAGATCAAACATGCCCTTGGCGAAGGATATTTCCTGCGTGCATACCAATACTTCCAAAGACTTAAGACATTCGGAGATTTCCCGATTATCACTGAGCCTCTCCCGGACAATATGGGTGTGCTTACGGAAGCAAGCCGCAGATCTCCCCGCAACGAAGTGGCTCGGTTTATACTTGAAGACCTTGACAAAGCAGCATTGCTCATGAGCGACGTCGACCTTTCATCACAGTATATCAACCGCGATCTTGCCCTGCTCTTCAAGTCTCGCGTCGCCCTTTACGAAGGCACATGGCTGAAGTATTTCAAAGGGAGTGCTTTTGTTCCCGGTGGTGAAGACTGGCCCGGGGCGGCAGCAAATCCGGGCTATGCTTATCCATCAGGATCTAGCGACAATGAAATCGAATTTTTCCTGAAAGAGGCTATGGCGGCGGCAAAAGAAGTGGGCGACAAATATGTCAACAAACTCACAGCCAACACCGGTGTGCTCCAGCAGTCAGAATCTGATCCTGTCAATCCTTATTACAACATGTTCTGCGATGAAGACCTGTCAGGCTACGATGAAGTGCTCCTGTGGCGTCAATACGCACGCGGACTTGTAGTGCATAATGTCAATGCCGCAGCCGGTAGAGGGAACTACCGCATGGGTCTGACGAGAGGTTACGTACAGAACTTCCTTATGGCTGACGGGACACCTGTCTATACTCATGGATCGTATGCTGACGGCGACGGGTATTATATGGGCGACAAAACGATTGCTGATGTCCGCAAGAACCGTGATTCCCGTCTGAGCGTATTCCTTAAAGAACCCGGGCAGAAAAACATTTTGTTCGAACTTGACAACAATGAAGGCACTGAGGTAGTTTTCGAGGAGCCCTATCCTGCAATAACTCTTGGAGACAACGAACGCGGTTATGCCACAGGTTATGCCATAAGAAAAGGTGGCAATTTCAACCGCAAGTATTACGCAAATGGCGGTGGATACACCGGAGCTCCTTGTTTCCGTGCCGTCGAAGCCCTGCTCAATTATATGGAAGCATCTTACGAACTAAACCACTCTATTGACGGGACTGCCGACTCTTATTGGCGCGCCATCCGCAACCGTGCGAATGTAGATCCGGATTACAACAAGACCATTGCACTTACCGACATGAACAAGGAAGCGGAGAATGACTGGGGTGCATATAGCGGAGGTACTGTTATCAATGATGCTACCTTATATAATATCCGCAGGGAAAGACGATGCGAATTTTTATCCGAAGGGTTCCGCGATGCGGATTTGAAACGCTGGAGGTCATATGACCAGCTGATCAATAATCCCGCCCACCTCGAAGGTATGCATCTTTGGAACACTCCGATGACTGCGTGGTATGACAACCTGAAGGCTGACGGTTCAAACGACTCAAACGTGTCATCTCCTGAACGCAGCGAATATTTGCGTCCGTTTGAACGTATAATAGGTCAGACCTGCTATGATGGCTGCACATGGCGTATGGCACACTACCTGAACCCTCTTCCGATAAATGAAATGATGCTGACATCTCCCGACGGGGCAAGTCCGGATCAATCTGTTCTTTACCAGAATCCATATTGGCCGATGGTGGCAGGACAGCCCGCGATCAAGTGATTGACGCTCCTGTCATGATTATTCAATGACAGAATAACCAATTCACACTATTTTTAAAATCTTAGGATAAAGAAGATTTACAGGTTCCAATACAACGGGCTGCCTTCGTAAAGGGCAGCCCGTCGTTATTTCCATCAATAAGAATCAGGGATCACGGTTTCTGCGGAGTGATATAGGAATCTTTGAAACCAAGAAAATAAAGCACCCCGTCAAGACCTATGGTGGATATGCTCTGGCTTGCCTCTGCCTTAACCTTAGGTTTGGCGTGGAATGCTATACCCAATCCTGCTTCCGACAGCATCGGAAGATCATTGGCACCATCCCCCACGGCAATAGTCTGGGCGATGTCGATATTTTCAACCTGAGCGAGGAGCCTCAACAATTCTTTCTTGCGTTTGCCATCTACAATATCGCCCACATACCTTCCGGTAAGTTTTCCATCCGGACCAATCTCCAATTCATTGGCATACACATAATCGAAATTATACTTCTGCTTAAGATAATTGCCAAAATATGTAAAGCCGCCTGACAATATCGCAGTTTTGTATCCACTCCTTTTCAATACAGACATCATCCTTTCGACGCCTTCGGTGATAGGGAGATTCTCAGCGATCTCCTTCATAACGCTCACATCGAGGCCTTTCAACAAAGCCACGCGCCGCTTGAAACTTTCTTCAAAATCTATCTCACCCTTCATCGCGGATTCAGTGATAGCCCTCACCTCCTCCCCTACTCCGGCACGGTCAGCAAGTTCATCTATCACCTCCGTCCGTATGAGTGTGGAATCCATATCAAAGCATATAAGACGACGACACCGGCGATACAGATTGTCCTCCTGAAGGGAAATATCATAATTGAGTCTGCTTGAGAGCTGCATGAGCTCACTCTGCATCTTCAGATGATCCGCCGGAGTGCCACGTACGGAAAATTCGATACATGCTTTCGTGGCGGGCTGCTCACCGTCGTCGAGCGGTATACGTCCCGTCAGACGTGATATGGAATCTATGTTAAGTCCCTGATCTGTTATGATCCTCGTTGTCTCACAAATCTGCCGGGATGTGATCTTTCGTCCTAAAATGGTGATGATATATCTGTTTTTCCCCTGCATTCCGACCCATTCATTGTATTCGTCCTCAGAAACAATATTGAAATCGACCTGCACCTTCAGATCACTCGTTTTGAAAAGCAATTCCTTAAGGATCTCCCCACTCCTTCTGCTGTCGGTTTTAAACAGGATGCCGAGTGAGAGTGTATGGTGAATATCCGCCTGTCCAATATCGAGAATGTCGGCATCATACCGTGCAAGGATTTCTGTGAGTGCCGTAGTCACACCACAACGGTCCGCTCCGGAAATACTGATAAGAATCAATTCCCTTTTTCCTTCTTTATTTTCAGTTTTCATAATATTGAATGCATAATATATATATAACAATTTAGCTACATTCCATAAAAGAAAGAGGACGACACCTTGTTGCATGATGTCGTCCTCCCTTAGCCATAATATGTTGCTTACTGTGCATCAGATGCTTTTTCCTGCTTGTCAAGGAGAGCTATCTTCTCACGGATCTGCGCTATATCTTCTTTGGTTCTCTCTATCCTGCGCTCCAGATCTTTCATGAGGGAATTGCCCGCAGAAGACTTGACATTGAAGAAACCGAGATTGTTTTCAATAGTCTTCAGTTCTGCACGGCGGTTCTCAAGAGCCCTCACAAGTCTGTCGCGCTCTCTTCCGAGCTTATTTCCATCTCCTTCCATCTTCCTTACCTCACCTTCAAAACGACGAAGGCGCTGGCGCGATTCGCGGAGGTCAAATGCATTGAAAAGACGGTCAAGCTGTGCACGGTATTCTGTCTGCACGGCGTCTTTTTGTTTGAAAGGAACATGTCCTGTCTTTTGCCATTCAGCCTGAAGCTCTCTTATATCATCTATGACATCCTTCCGCTCCGCATCTTCAGAAATTGCTGCAAGACGTGAAATTATCGATTTTTTCACCTTAAGGTTCTCTGACTCCTCGTCACGGCGCCCGCTGATGATTTTCTTACGTGCGTCATGGAAAGAATCCACTGCAGCACAGAAACGTTTCCAGATTTCGTCACCCTGCTTCTTGGGAGCCATTCCGATTGTGCGCCATTCCTTCTGCAATGCCACTACCTCGTCGTAGGCGGCACGGTCTTCATAACGGTCTTTGAGCGCCTCAGCCTTTTCACAAAGAGCCTCTTTCCGGGCAAGATTATCCTTCAACTGCTCTTTTGTCTTCTTGAAATATTCAGCTTTGGCTGTAAAGAAATCGTCGCAAGCCTTACGGAAACGTGTAAACAACTGTGCGTTTACCTTTCGAGAGGCGAAACCAAGACCCTTCCATTCATTTTGAATCTCGATAATTTCTTTTGCAGCCTTATCCCAATCGACAAAACTCTTCAAGGTTGAGCAATCCACAGCCTCCACTTTCTCACAAAGCGCTGTTTTGGCATCTTCATTCGCCTGTTCGTTCGCCTTACGCTCTGTAAAGAAATCCTGATGACGCTTGTTGATGATTGTGGAAGCCTCCTTGAACTGACTCCAGATCTCCTCACGTATCTCGCGGGCAACAGGTCCGATCTCTCTCCATTGTTCATGAAGAGTCTGCAGACGTCTGAACGCATCCACCACATCTTCCGATTCAGTGAGTTTCTTCGCCTTTTCGATAAGCATGGTCTTCAATTCGAGATTTTTCTTGAAATCAAGGTCACGAAGCTCTTTGTTCATTTTGAGGCGGTCATAAAATTGCTCTACAGTCGCCTGATAAGTTTTCCACACCTCATTTTCAGAGCCTGGAGGTACCGCACCTACATTCTTAAAATCCTGCTGAAGCTGTTGGAATTTCTGGAAATGCATGTTGACATTGTCAATATCCTCAGCAAGCATTTTCAATTCAGAGACGATACGATTCTTTTCTTCAAGGTTTTTACGGCATTCCTCCTCTTTTTTCTCCATGAAAGCGTTGCGTTTCTCACGGAAATCTGCGAGAAGATCCTTAAACCGGGTCTCATTCTCATCCGGAGTAGCCGAAAAGGCTTCCGGATCATTGCCCGCACCCACAAACGCCTCAAGTTCTTCGGCGATCTGCCGGTTATGTAATGTATAGAAAGCTTGTTTGATAGCTGCCACCTCTTTATGTGCTTCCATATTGTCTGCGGCGATTATTGATCCGAGAGCCTCTACCAACTCCGGCTTCGACATTTTGTGATAGCCGGCAACCGGTTGCTCCTTCACTGCATTGCTCTTGTCGGAAGACTCCTCCAAAGCAATAACCTCCGATTCCTCTCCGGGGCATACACTCCCGGTCTTATCTTCCTCTTCCGTCATTGTCTCGCAGGCACATTCCCCTGGTACGGAAGAAGACTCACAGGCACATATATTTTCTCTCTCGGCATTTTCCGCTTCAGAAGATGCCTCTGACTTCGACGCCACAGCATTTGCCTCGACGTCTACTCGTGTAAGTTCGTCGCCGGAAGGCGACAGCTTATCAAGCTCATTCATAGCTGACAGGTAGATTTTGTTCTGGCAGAGACTAAACAATCACACTGATGCCGTAGATTGCAGCCTGCTGCCGTCATGGTTGCATATTTACGCGTCAAAATTAACAAATAAATGTCAAACAACAAATTTTAACGCATTTTAATTTTTTGATTTGTGTTAAAAAAACTGTATCAATTGTTTTTCTTCACGATTTTGGCTGACACTATCCGTATGTCTTCCTTGGGACGGTCGGCTGCGTCGGTCTCAGCCTTCTGGATCTTTTCCACCACATCCATGCCTTTGATCACTTCGCCAAACACCGTATATCCTCCGTCAAGATGCGGGGTGCCTCCAATTGTGGCATAATCCGCCTTTATATTTTCCGGGAGAGTCTCAGCACCCACTTTTTCCTCAGTCTCTTTTATAAGCTGCTGCCGCAAAGCCTCAAGCCGCTCATGATCCCCCGCCTGTTGCAAAGCCTGGATGGAATCGCGATGCTCATATGCAAGCTTCTGGAAATAGTCCTGAAGTGCTTTTGTCCGCTTCTTCATGTCTGCCACCTCAAGCTGACGCTCCGTGAATTTTGTACCGGTGACTATATAAAACTGAGAACCGGAAGAACGCTTCTCCGGATTCATGGCGTCGCCGGTACGGGCAGCCGCCAGAGCTCCATACTTGTGGTAGTGGCGCGGATACACGATCTCTGCTTCAATCGTGTAGCTTGGGTCGCCGCTTCCGAGACGTGCACCCGCCGGTGCATCTTTAGAATTAGGATCCCCGGTCTGGACCATAAACTGGTCAATGACACGATGAAACAAAACTCCGTCATAATAACCCTCACCCACAAGTTTCAAGAAATTATCTCTATGCAACGGAGTGTCGTTATAGAGTTCGACTGTTATGTCGCCCATTGTAGTGCTGAGCTCTACGAGCGCATCTGCCGGGTCAACAGGATTCAACTCTTCCATTTTTGTCTGTGTAAAAGCAGCCACCGCACCCAAATATAATGAAGCAGCCGCTGTAATTATTCTTTTCATCAAATTATCGTTTCAATCATTCTCAAGTCCGTAATGCCTAATTCCACATCAAAGAACGGACGCCGGATAGATCCTTTTATAGATCCTGCGGAAATTATCGTCGGTCTTCTTGAGCTCTTCTGCCCGCTCCTTATAATCAGAGCCCCATACGGCTTCAAGAAGCGAACCGATGTAACGACGCTCCCGGTCCTTCCCTATGGCTGCCTCAATGAGCATCGGGATCCAGACTGAAAAGGTGTCGTGGTCGACTGCATTCAAAAAGCGGGCTGTGCTTGACAGAAATTGCCCGGAGCAATCCACTCTCTTGAGGTTATCTATCAGGTCCGGCATCATTTCGCCAATTGTGTCTACATTGTTGACGATATATTCGTAGGTTGCCATCCCATCAGGATCGTTTTCCAGATTTTTTAATATTGGTTCCATGAGTCTGTACTTTTATGGCGCAAAAGTAAATATTTTTACCCAAATAGTTAAACTAAACCCTATAATTTTTACATTAATCCGTAAATATTTCCGGTTGTTCCATTAATTTAGACGCTATAATTTTTCTATCTTGATACGATTTATTAATTTTGCAGGGATAAAATCAGTGGTTTTCCATCGTATTTGGGAAACACAAAAAAACTATCTATGCATGTCGATTATAAACATCTGACGCTGACGACGATCTAACGCGTGGAGCTCTA
>JAIDJJ010000014.1 GCA_029052265.1 Muribaculaceae bacterium | reverse complement strand
GCATAGTCATAACCTAATCTGCCGATAAAGGCGCGGCGTGTCTTGTCCCAGATCGACGGAGAGCCCACTTCCTGTCCTTCAGTCTCGCCATAGATGAGGTATTCACCGTCGAGGAGCATGTTGCGCTTTGCATAGAAAGAATCGTAGTTGTTATACTGTTCCTCAAACATTATCATTGCGTTCACGCTGTGGTCGCCGAATGTGTTGGCATAGTTTGCCGAGAGCTGGAGCACGTTGCCGTACGACGGGTATGTGGTTCGCTGCAGGAAAGAGTCCGGGTTGCGGTCAAACTCAGATAGCGAACCGTCGGCATTCTGACGATACAGAGAATACTGACGCTTGTACTGAGTGTCGTTGCTGGTGTAATAATCATAGCTGTAGAATCCACGCAGGTTCAGTCCGGATACCCAAGGGAGATCCCATTGCAGAGTGAGCGCACCGTTGAAGTTGTAGTGCTTCTCCTTGCGGTAGCCGGTGAAGTCGGCATTTGTGGTGGCAACCGGATTTTCGGTGTTTGATCCGAGTTCGGTGTCATATGCGGGGAGCGAATGGTCACCGTTGATCCACGCCATTGCGGTGGTTGGATATGTCCAAGCCATCTTGTAGACAGTCCACATGTCTGTCCATGGTTGGTTTTTCTCATCCATGTATCCTGATAGCGCAACGACAGCCTTGAGATCTTTCGTAATGTTTACGTCGACGTTCGAGCGGAAGTTCCATCTGTCGTAATCAAGGTCACCGCTTCTGAAAGCGCCTTCCTGTTTCAGATATCCGAGGTTGAAGAAGTATTTGATGCGGGAACTGCCTCCGTTTAGACTGACATTATACTGCTGCTGGGGCACATCATTCTTGAAAAGCTCGTTGCTCCAGTTGGTACCGATTTTTTCGCCTGTGAAATAGGGTTCCATCTGTTGCCATGTGTATCTCGGGGTCTGGGTTACGAAGTAGTTTGAACCGAAGCTTGTGTTGAGCTGCTTCTCGTTCATGAGAATCATGTGGGTGAGCGGGTCGGCTGTTTCCGGAGTGTAGAGGAAGTCCTGCCATCCGATGTTGAAAGAGAAAGTCACGTCGAATTTGCCGTCCTGTTCAGAGCCGTGTTTGGTAGTGACGAGCATGACACCGTTTGCGGCACGCACACCATAGATAGAGGCGGCGGCATCTTTCAACACAGAAACCGATTCGATTTCGTTCGGGTCCATTCTTGAGAAGTAACCTTTATCGCGAGGAATTCCGTCGACAACGATAAGAGGCTCGCCCATACCACGGATATCGATCGCATTGTCAAACTCACCCGGCTGTGATGAACGCTGGGATATGCGGACACCTGGAATTTTTCCGGAAAGCATGTTCACCACGTTTTCGTTCTTTGTCACGGCAATCTCTTTGTTGGATACCTGAGAGACGGCACCTGTAAGGGTTGCCTTCTTCTGTGTGCCGTAGCCTACCACCACCACCTCATCGAGCAACTCATTGTCCGGCTCAAGTTTGATGGAGAGAGAGGTCTGTGCAGCGGAAACTTCTATGGTCTTATACCCTACATAAGAGATCTGTATAGTTTCTTTTGGAGATGCCTGGATCTGGAATTTGCCGTCTACATCGGTCATTGTGCCACGGTTGGTGCCTTTCACCTTAACGGTGGCGCCAATCACAGGCTCGTCGTTGCTTTCGAAGACATATCCGTTGACCACCCGTTGTTGGGCGGTCGCCGGGAATGCCGCGAACAGACATAAAAGCGCGGTCAGGGCTGTCTGCCATATCTGCCGGACTTTTTTCAATATGCGGTTTTTATTGCATTGCATCTTGATTCGTTTTTCTGATGTGAAGGAATCTGTTGAAAGCCCCGGTTTTCCGGGTTGCAAGAAACCGGAGCTTTCAACAATAATTTAACTTTAAATAAGAGTAGATTACTTGTCTCCCTCCGGCATTGTCGCTCCCTCCGGGGCTACACGGCGGTTGAAGAAGATCATACCGAGTTTGTCGTTGCCTTCGGCGGTGATGTTCTTCACTCCGTACAGATATTCATACCC
>JAIDJJ010000139.1 GCA_029052265.1 Muribaculaceae bacterium | reverse complement strand
CTGGTCACCAAAGATTTTTTTCAGTATATTGTTAAATCCCATGGACTCTTATTATCAATTAGTAATTATCAATTATCAATTAGTAATTAGTAATTAGCAATTATCAATTAGTAATTATCAATTAATCATCTTCTGAGGAGGTCGAGAGGTTTTGATTCAGCTCCATTGGGAGAACGGATTCTAAGCACCTGCGTCACGGTAGGCGCTATTGCTGTGGCATCTACCGGAGTGCCGATCACAACCGGAGCGACACCGCATCCCATTATAAACACAGGAGTCTGCACCATGCTCGAACGTGCCACCTTTGTTTCATTAGGGAATTTGGTATCGTTTACGATGTTCCACCCTGCATTAAATTCCAGCACTACATCACCACCCGTTTTCGGATCGGTTCCAAGGCGCATAGCCTCCATCGCCGGTAGGGCGGACGACATTATATCCCCCATGGTGAAAGCATCGTTCACTCCACTCATTCTCACGAGGAAATCACGTGCAGCTTCCGCCACTTCATTAAGGTCGAGTTTCCGTTCCTCAATCTGCTTGCGGTCAAGATATATATGACCCGCACTATAGGTATCCACATAGTCACCGTTGCCATATCTTGCAGTGAGATAGGAATTGAGAAGCGACAGGGCACGCCGCACGGAGAAATCACCGGTAGGCATCCGGTATTGAGGATCGTCGGCGACAGCATCATCGTAATATCCTGTCGACGCCACATATACGAGGGTATTGTCAAGACCCACATATTTCTCTATGGCGTCAAACAGCCGGGTGAGTTGTCCGTCAAGGCGCAGGTAGCTGTCCTGAAGTTCAAGACGGAAATCTCCATCTTTCACATATTTATAAGGAGCTGCCGTATAACCGACATTAAGCATGTCGATAGCATCGCCACGACTTCCGATCTTAAGATCTTTCAGATATGTGATCGCCACGTCGGTAACTTCCGTATTCACCATAGGCGATGACATATACATCCGGTAGACACTGCGGTCTGCCGTAGGGAATGTATGCTTGAAATCAAGCAATCTCTTCTGCGCCGGGAGCCCCGGATATGAAGAAAGATGGCGTGAAGGCTTCCACTGCATCGTATCGATACGAGTGGTGATAGGTTCGTTATAATTTCGCTGGGTCACTACGGCGGGAGTCTCACGATAATAGGTCGTGGTTGCCCATTTGCCTGTATTGTCATTTATCCAGAACGCCGAAGAACCTGCATGTCCCGCCATTATGATAGCCTGCTGCGGATCGGGACTTATTGAATAGATCCCTGCCAACCCTGCTCCGTCTATGGCAAGCTCATCGCTTATCGTAGAAAGCCGGATATTGGCGGGTGAATAGGTTTCTGTCGTGAAGTTTCCAATCATTGACGGGTCGTGGAGAGTGGGCACCATGTCTTTCGACACAGGGTCATAGACCTTCGCCGCCGTCACACCGTTATGGCGCGGATAACCGCCCGTATAGATCATTGCGGTGCCGCTTGCCGGATCAAGACCCGGCACCTTGAAATCCACATCTTTCAGGAAGGCTCCGTCTTTCATCAGCTTCTTGAAGCCTTTCTCCCCGAAAAGATTCTGGAGATATTCGATATAATCGGTGCGAAGCTGGTCTATCATGATCCCCACCACCAGTTTCGGGCGTGAAGGATCAGCGTGGAGCATCGTATTGATGCCCACAAGACCACATATCACCGATGTTATCAGACGATTCATTTCTTATTATAACTTTCTTTGTGGATGATTATTGCATATGTTGCCGAAAGCAGCAGGGTGGTTGCCATCAGCGGAAAAAAAGCCGGGTTGCCACTCTGATGTTGAAAGGGCCATACTGCCAGCAGACATATCATCGCCACGATATTATAGTATGACATTGCCACGGCTACCGGACGCAATACGCGCCACAACACACCGGCTGAAAACGCAAGTTGAAACGGATTCAGCCAAAAGATAAGGATATTCGGAGATGTCGCCTCATGGCATGAGATAAACACCAGAAATGCCGTCAAGGTTCCCGCGAGTCCTATCAAAATAAACCATACGGAAAACACCCAACGGGTCACACGTCTCTTTTTCAAGTCATAAGCACAGACTCCGGCAGCCATAAAAACTACGCAGACTGCAAAAAAAAGCGGTGAAAGATACCAAGGAGTGGGGGGTAATGTCACGTCACCGGCTCCTTCATAGACCACTCTCGTATCTTTTACAAGATTTCTGCCGTCGGCAAGACGGGCAACGCCTGCCTTCTTCATCATCTCTACCGGGACAAACATTTCCTCCCTGCCTTCAAGAGAATAGTCTATGCCTTTCCCAAGCGCCAGATCGATGCCGAACTGATACCAGGGATAATTACGGTTGTACGAACGCATCTCATTACGGAATGTTCCATATGCCGTATCTCCCGGATAATTCACTTTCTGGCCCAGAGCATCGTCTATCCGGTCAAGAATACGTGTGGCACAATTGTCTTTGACATAATTGTAGCGGTATGTCCGGTTTTGAGGCAATGCCTCTGTCTGAAGCAGCCTAAGCAGCTGATGCGCCTCTTCCTGTGTGAGATTGAGGTCTTGTTCCACTACCTTTGAACCCCGCCCTATATATTCAGGCAAAAACCATGCGAAAGGATACCCCGCACATATGTAGTCTGTCTCTCCCTTCACAAAACGGTAGACGAAATTTGGCTCACGGAAATTGAACACTCCGTAATTCCATACCGAATCACGCCCCTCCCCTCTCACCCGGATAGCCTCATGACCATAAAGCTCATATATTTCCGGACCCGGATAGCAGGTGATAAGACTGACTGTCAATGAATCTGAAGCAGTATCAGACGTCATTTCAGGAATCCCCGCCTTTTGCTCATACGCACCTGCCGAAAGCCACGACAACGCCATGACAATCAATATTGCCATGGCGCCGCAGTGTGCTCTATATAAGTTTTGAAATTTCACTTAACGTTAAAATTCACAATTGTTAGGGTAACGCGGGAAAGGAATCACATCCCGGATGTTCTGCATTCCTGTCACGAAAAGCACCAGCCGCTCGAATCCGAGACCGAATCCGCTATGAGGAACCGTACCATACCTGCGGGTGTCCATATACCAGTCCATTCCGGTAAGACCAAGTTCTTCCACACGTTTCTGGAGTTTCTCAAGATTCTCCTCACGCTGGCTTCCGCCGATGATTTCTCCGATCTTCGGGAAAAGCACATCCATGGCACGTACCGTCTTGCCGTCATCGTTGAGTTTCATATAGAACGCCTTGATCTCTTTTGGATAATCCGTAAGAATCACCGGCTTTTTGAAATGCTCTTCTACAAGGAATCGCTCATGCTCAGATGCAAGATCCACTCCCCAATATACGGGGAACTCGAACTTTTTACCGCTCTCCTCAAGAATCCTGACACCTTCGGTATAAGGAAGCCGAACGAAATCATTGTCTACTACAAAACGCAGACGCCCGATCAGCTCCTTGTCGAAATGGTCGTTAAGGAAACGGATGTCGTCGGCACAATTTTCGAGCGCATAAGAGATACAATATTTTATAAACTCTTCAGCGAGATCCATGTTGTCGGCTATCTCATAGAACGCCATCTCGGGCTCGATCATCCAAAATTCCGACAGATGTCGGGGGGTATTGGAATTTTCCGCACGGAAAGTCGGTCCGAACGTATAGATCAGACCCAACGCTGTCGCGCCAAGCTCACCTTCAAGCTGACCGGAAACTGTGAGAGATGCAAGTTTGCCGAAAAAGTCCTGAGAATAATCCACATTCCCTGCCTCATCTTTTGGAAGATCCGTAAGAGGGAGCGTTGTCACCTGAAACTGTGCGCCCGCACCTTCACAGTCAGAAGCCGTGATCAGAGGGGTGTGGAAATAATAGAACCCTTTGTCATTAAAAAATTTATGTATTGCGAATGCGAGGGCATGGCGTATTCTCAATATAGCACCGAAGGTGTTGGTACGGGGACGCAGATGTGCTTTTTCCCGTAAAAACTCCAAAGTATGACCTTTCTTTTGCAACGGATAGTCTCCGGGTGCTGTGCCGTAAACCTCCAGTTCCTCTGCCTGTACCTCTACGCTCTGACCTGCCCCTTGTGAGGCTACGAGCTGCCCCTGGACATGAATGCTTGATCCTGTTGTGATCGGCTTAAGGTCTGAATCGGAGAATTTGGAAAGGTCGAACACAATCTGAAGATTATTGATGGTGCTGCCGTCATTAAGGGCGACAAACTGAACGTTCTTGTTGCCCCTGCGGGTACGTACCCATCCCTTCACGTCAACCTTGGTTCCCGCCAAGCCGGCGCCTTCAGTGAGCACCGACTTGACCGTTTTTCTTCTGATATCGTCCATTAATTGAAAATTAATGTTTTAGTAATTATTCGAAGCTTCCCATACGTAGGAAGTTAACCTCTTCCTGTGTGAGGTAACGCCAGCGTCCGCGTGGAAGATTCTTCTTGGTGAGACCGGCAAAGTATACGCGGTCAAGCTTTGTCACACGATATCCGAGGCTTTCGAATATGCGACGGACAATACGGTTTCTACCACTATGGATCTCGATACCTGCCTGATTGCGGTCTGTCTCGCTCACATAGCTGATGGCGTCTGCATGGATTTCTCCGTCATCGAGTTCGATACCGTCTGCGATACGCTGCATGTCTTCCTCTGTGATATCTTTATCTGTCCACACATGATAGATCTTCTTCTTGACAAACTTGGGATGTGTCAGTTTCGACGCGAGATCTCCATCGTTGGTGAGAAGCAATACGCCGGTAGTGTTACGGTCAAGACGACCTACCGGATAGATACGCTCCTTGCATGCATTTTTCACAATGTCAAGCACAGTCAGACGTCCGTTGGGATCATCACTTGTAGTCACACAGTCTTTCGGCTTGTTGAGAAGCACATAGCACTTGCGCTCCGGTGTCACCACCTTCTCGTCATACTCCACTACATCGTCATGAGAGATCTTGGTGCCGAGTTCTGTCACAACCTCCCCGTTGACTTTCACGAGACCTTTTGTGATATATTCGTCAGCCTCACGGCGAGAACAGATGCCGGCGTTTGCCATATATTTGTTAAGACGGATCTGTTCGTTCGGATCGATATCCTCGAGGATATAGTCCACCTGACGCGGACGGGGTATGAACATCTTGTTGTTCTGAGGCTTGCGGAAGCCCTGGTTGCGGTTCTGATAGCCACCGGGACGCTGCTGGTAGCCCCCCTGGTTACGGTTCTGGTAGCAAGTGATCGGAGCGTATACACATCAGCAGGTGGCGCCGAACTGCAACGTGTATTTCTAGGTCTGAGCAGAGT
>JAIDJJ010000138.1 GCA_029052265.1 Muribaculaceae bacterium | reverse complement strand
TTCATATTTGTACTTCACACACGGACAGGCACCGCGCTTCCAAAATGGCAGCCGCTTCTTTTGTCAGTCGTATTGGTTCTGGCATGGCTCGGCAAATATGGCAGCCGCTTTTTTTGTCGAGTGAAAAGCCCATCGGGCTTTTGTCATAGTCTTAGCGGATTATGCGCAAATTTTCGTTAGGAAGGCATGCGATCTTTTTGGCAAGTTCGTTGAGGAGGATCGCACGGGGCTTTGTCATGCGTTGGTCATATTTGATAATCTCTTGGTTGAGGGAAATTATGAGGAATCGTCCTTCTGCACAAAGATAAAACCGTTTTTTCTCCGGCTTTTCTTTATGTAGAAACGGATTTTCTACTATTTGGATAATCTTTCCATTAGAGGCGATAGCCTTTTCTAAGATCCTCTTTTCTTCCGGATGAATGAATGCGGAAACTATTACAGATTCTTTCTCAATTTCTTCAATGCATCTCTCGCGCCATTCCTCTTTTTGCTTGATTGAAAATGCCGAACTGTATTTAACCCAAAACCGTGGATATGAGAGGAGAAAATGATTGCCGTATATGTGGTGGGATTCGTTACTGCTTATCTGTATTTGTGCATGTTGAAAATATTCCGGGTAAGATTGTTTTATCAGCAATCGTTTTGGATTTTCCGATATATATTGAAACCAGTTGTTCAATTGGTTTGCCTGTGTCAGGATGCGGTCATTATATCCTTCTGCGAAGACCGGGGCATCGCAGTTTGCGCAAATGGCATTTCGCATCCAATTCTCTTGCGTGCATGCCCTTTTGATAGCATTGATGTAGAATCCCAGATGTTCGGGTGTTTCTTCTGTTACAGACAATATGAAATGCATATGATCTGGCATGATCACATATTTGAGCATTCGTATGTAGGGGTATCTGGCTATGGTTATCTTGAATGCTCTTGATATAGCCATGCCTGTAGGCAAGAGCTTCGGGTAAATGGGTTGAGGCATCGTTAGCATGCCGGGGGCAAGATGAGAGAAATTACTTTGATCCGGATGCTTTGACAGTGTTATCATGTATATGCACGGCGACTTGTAATCGTGCCATAATGCGCGTCGGAGATATGAATGGGAGATTGGTTTGTACCAAACCGGAAGTTGAGGATCCAGGTCCATGGAGGAAAGAAATTTGATTATGCTGCCAAAATTATGATAAAAAGATCAAGATGCCAAATTTTTGGGAAAGGAAATGATATGGGATTTTGATAATTCCTGCGCGGGAATCGCGCGGACCGAGCGCGGAAATCAGGCTGCCGGGACGCGGAGATCACCCCGGCGGGGCGATCACACAACAAAAAAAGCGGCTTCTTGCCATGCTGACTGCTCTTCTGCTTCGCTTCGGAGAGATGCAGCTTCGTTTTGGAAGCATCTTTTTGCTTTTGGAGAGATGCTGCTTCGCTTCGGAGAGATGCAGCTTCGCTTCGGAGAGATGCAGCTTTGCTTAGAAGAGGCGGTCAGCTTTATGGGAAAGCCGCTTTTTTTGTCGTGTGAAAAGCCCATCAGGCTTTTGTCAAGCTTCCTTTTTCAGCCATGCGCACTCCGGAGAAGAAAGATGAGGAGAGAGGAGATCACGTATGAGAAAATTAACGCCGGAAAAGGATTCACATCCGCATCGGCGCGGAAGCTGTTTATGGTAAGAGTCGGATTATTCGTCGGCTACGAAACCTGAGCGGCGGTATCCGTGGACATAATATTTATATCCATCTTCGTCGTCGCTATATGTGATGTAGCATTCAAACTTGTCGGCAGGCATTCCGGATGGTGTCACGGCTCCTCCGAAAGTGACTTTCCCGTCAGTCACGGTAATGTCGCAGTCGTAATATTCATTCTTCGCAGGAGTCTGGCTGCCGAATGTTAGCGACGGGATATCGCAAGGCACTTTCACCTTCGTATCCCAGAAGCTGCCGAGGTCGTCAAGCCATATCTCCTTTCCGTTGTCTGCATTTGTGTTGTAAGTGATCCAAAGTATCTGACCGAGCCCACAGCCGTCTTCATATACCTGGTCTCCGTCGATTACATCGACAGTCACCATCCATTCGCCGGCAAGGTCAACTGTTGATGTCATTGGAATGTCTTCTTTGCTGCAAGCGCTGAAGAGGACAATTCCGATCAGAAGAAGTGTGAGATTTATATATTTTTTCATTACAATCAGGAATTAATGTTTATCAATTTTTATCAAGAGTCACATTAAACAGGAAAGGATAATCAGTGTAGCTGACAATATATTTGATAGTGCCTGCCGCTGCATCAAACTTACCGTCGGAAAGGTAGTTTGCCGAATCTCCCCATCCGGAAAGATAGCTGTCAAGGAGTTCGATATTGCCATCGGCATCTACAGTGATATTCCCTCCAAGGGCATAGGCGCTTCCATATCCTGCGCGATATTCATACCATCCGGCAAGAAGGTCGGAAATATGGTATGATCCATTGTCGTTTTTATAGACCACCTCGCTATATCCGCCGTAATATGTGATTCCGCTGTAATCGCGGAAACTGTCGGTGTTGGTGGTATAATATCCGCTGACTGGATCATCCGGAGCGGAAACGAGCACATATCTTACCGCCGATGCACTGAATCCATCGGAGTTGGTGGCAGAGTAAGTTATGGCATAATATCCCGGTTGCGGATTGTTGAGATCCATTTTTGTAGACACCACCACATTTGATGAGTAGTCTTCTCCGTTGAGCGACGCAGAGTATCCGGGCTCAACAAATGGCGTGCCCGCCACAGCCGAATCGTAGATCGGACCGTCCAGCTCCAGTACCGGATAATATGTAATGTCTGTCAATCCTTCCGTGTCTTTGCTGCATGACGCGAGCGCCACAAGCGCAAGACCGACAGTTATTGCTGAAATATGTTTTTTCATTACTGTAGTCAAATTAAAACGTTAGAATTACTGAGCCCAGAATACCGGAGTGCCGTCGCCCTTATACTCCGGTGTTTTGCTGTTCCGGTTGGCTGATGACTCCGGATAAGGCCAACGTTGGAGCACCTTGTTGTTGCCGAGTGTGCCATTAACCTGGATGGGGGTGTAAAGGGTTCCCGGTTCAAGCAGTGACGGCTGATAGTTGTCGGTCACTACATTGTATAGCTGTTCGCCGGTCACATTTCCGAATGCAGGATATTTAAGACGGCGGAGTTCGCACCACGCTTCATAGTTGTTGGTTCCGGAAAGAGCCACCCATTTCTGGATGCCGATGCATCTTGCCCAGTTGGAAGCGTCCCACGGATAAGCGTTGAGGACGGTCTCCGCACCGGTCACGCCGGCAGAAGCGAACGAAGCCTCGATGGCGGCCTTGTAATGATCTTCGGCTGCGGCGGCTGAGCCATAACGCGCTTCATACTCGGCAAGGAAAAATTCGATTTCAGAACGTGTGATGAAATATACCGGAGAATCATAAGCCATGTTCGGACGGCACCAGTAATTGGCTTTGTAGGAGGCTGTGGTAGAGAAGTTTGTTCCTGATACACCGCCGGTATATTCAGATTTGTCGATATTTGGATTGAAGAAAGCCTTAAGACGCGCATCATCAGAGGCATTCATCGTGGCAAGCAATGCAAGGTTAAGGATCACGTTCTGCTGGGTGGAACCGAAATAAGTGGCGAACTCCTCCTGATAGAACGGATTTGCCTGCCCGCTTTCATTTTTCCAGCAACCTGTCCAGGCGACGTCGGAAGCAGGGAAATTATTCTCCGTTACAAGGGCTGCGAGCTGGCTCCTTACATCCACCACGTTGCTCTCACGCATGAGCAGGCGCAGTTTAAGCGCGTTTGCCACCTTCACCCATTCGGATGCGCGTGCTCCCGGAAGAAGGAAATTCGTACATACGCTCTCCATTCCGTTGACATTGGCGATGGCTTCGTCAAGTTCGGCGATTATGCCGGCATAGACATCCTTGCCGTCATCATATTTCGGAGTGATGTTGTTGATGTCGAGAGCCTCGCTGTAGGGAATTTCCCCATAGCAGTCTACCATTGCCTGATATGCGGCGGCGCGGATAACCGTGGCGGCGAGCACCGTGCCGTAGCTTTCAGACTCTTCCGCCATCGCTGTCACTGTCGAAAGGTTCTGTAGCGTGCGGATGGTGAGGTTGGTATATGTGGAGCTCGAACGTACGGCACTTTGTTCGAACTGGCTGTAGTCCATATAGTTCGATGTGCCGAAAAATTGGGAATAATGCTGTGCGAAATACCCTCCCGTGATACGGAAATAATCGCTGTAGCTGTTTGCAAAAGCCATTTCAGCCCCGGGAAAGATCAGGTCGGGGGTAAGGTTTCCGACAGCCGGAGAGTTCGGGCTCTCGTTAATGTCGAGATAGCTGTCGCAGGCTCCGAAAGAGAGCGACAAAGCCACGGCTCCTGTCAATAATATCTTTTTCATTGCTGATGGTTCTTTAGAAAGTTACTTTGAGGTTTACGCCGAAGGTGCGGCATGACGGGTTGGTGTAAAGTTCGCCGAATCCGTATCCGAGGTCTCCGGAGTCGGTTGTGGTTGAAGACTCAGGATCGACATAACGGTTGTCTTTCGCTGTCCAGATGAACGGATTGTTGCAGTATGCGGTAAGCACTATCTCGTTGAGATGGATGCTGCTCATCCATTTCTGGGGAAGATTCCAGCTGAGGGAGATATTGCGAAGCTTGCAGTAAGATCTGTCGATAAGATATGCCTCGCCGCCTGCGCCCCATCCGTAATTGTTGAAATAATCCTGGAAGCTACTGTTGGCTACGTAAATCGGAGTGGTGTTCTCACGGTATGTGCCGTCGCCGTTGGCAACCACAGATCCCGGGATGATAAACGGACGGCGCTCGTTTTCTTCAGTCACCTTTCCGTTTCCGGTGAATTGCATGAGGTTCTTGGTTCTTGAGAACATCTTGCCGCCGTATCTGATGTCGAATGCCGCGCTTAGGGTCACTCCGTAAGCTGTGAATGCCGTGCTGACGCCACCTGTCCATTTGTGGTTCATGCTGAATCCTGTAGCCTGGATCTCGCTGCTGAGCACCGGCTGTCCGTTGGCGTCAACAATGGGAGAACCATAATACGGGCTGCTCTCGTCTGTGACATACGTTGGGAGGTAAGTGTAATATTGTCCGATCTCTTTCCCTTGTTCGGCATACATGTAGACTGCGTCGTTGCCTGCCGAGAAGCTGTAGATAGAAACCTTCCCGCCTTCAAGACTCTCAGGGAGAGAAAGCACCTTGTTGTAGTTCTTTGAGAAATTGAAACCGAGTTCCCATGTGAAGTTGGGAGTCTGTACCGGAGTGGTGTTAAGCATGATTTCCACACCACGGTTGCGGACCTTACCGAAGTTTACAACCTGATAGCTGAAACCGGTGGAGGGGTCGACCGGAAGAGTGAAGATCTGGTCGTCGGTCACACGGTTGTAGTAAGAGGCGTCGATATCGATCCTGCCTCCGAAGAACTTGAGGTTGGCTCCGACCTCGAACTCCGAAGTCATCTCAGGCTTCAGTGTGTTTGCCCCTGCGGTGGCTGATGCCATGAAGGCGTTGACCGCGTTAAACGGGAATTTGATGATGTAGCTGCCATAATATCCGTTGGTATATGCCTGCGCATAGTTTGTGGCGGTATAATATGGAGATGCGTCATTACCGGTCTTGCCGTATGCGAGACGTATTTTGCCGAATGTGAGGACTTCGTTGGCAGGAATGAATTTTGTGAATATGCCGCTGAATGTCACGCCGGGATAGAAGAAAGAGTTGTTGCCTTTCGGAAGGGTTGACGACCAGTCGTTGCGGGCGGTTAGGTCAAGGTATAGGAAGTTGTCCCATCCTATCGATACGTCGCCGAAGAGACCGATCAGGCGGCGTTTGCTCTGACCCTCGCCGAGTGTGGTGCGGGTCGCGCCGTTGCTGAGATGCCAGAAGCCGGTGTTTACTGCAAGATCGTCGGTCTCTCCGTTCATGTATGTGGAGAAACGTTCGTTGATGTTGAAACCTACTGTCGCTCCAAGATCCAGACGGTCGTCAAGGAATTGCTTGGAGTAATTTGCAAGGAAATCATGGTTCAGCTCATATCTGCGGCTGTAGTAGGCGTATACGTATCCCGCCTGGTTCATGTTGCTGGGTGCGTATCCGTAGTCTTCGTTGATGAGAGCGTCGTCAAGGTCGATCTGCGGGTAGCCTTGTTTCTGGTCATAGTCGGAGTAGTCGAATCCGAAACGGTATGTAAGCGTCAGTCCGTCAATTGGGAAAATGTCAGCCTGCAGCTTTCCGAATGTCTGTTTGCCGTTGAGTTCGTTCTTGTTGTTGGCGATCGCCCAATACGGGTTGGTGATGCCGTAAGGCGTGAAATATGCTTCCGGTGTGTTGAACGGATTGGAGAGATCTTTCATGTCAACGATCGAGATGTCGCGAGGCATTTCGAGCACGCCGTCTATAGGGGACGTTCCCTGATATGAGCCTACTGTCTTTGTCCTCCAGTTGGCGAAGCTCATCACGGTCGAGATCTTGAACCACTTCTCCGGTTGGAACGCTCCGCGGAAAGCGATTGTATTTCTTTTGTAAGAATCTGCGTCTGTAGGCATCACACCGTTGTTGTCGGTGTAGGAATAAGAGGTGTAGAATGTAAGCTTCTCGTCGTTGCTTGTTCCGCTCACCGCCACATTGTGGGTCTGCGACCATCCTGTGTCATAGAAATCACGCACGTTGTTTTTCTTTGCGCTGTATTCATGAATAAGCTGGGAGTTGTTCCAGATAGGACCGTATACCTGCATGCTTCCGTCAAGGGCGGGACCCCAGGAACCGTTCTCGATAAATGTCTGTCCGCCGTTCCAGCCTTGTCCCCATTTGTTCTGCATTTCGGGGAGTAGGCTGACGCTGTTTGCCTCGACGGTGCCGCTATAGGTCACAGTATAATTTTTCCCTCCGGCTTTCTTTCCGCTTTTGGTCGTGATGATGATCACGCCGTTTGCTGCGCGGCTTCCGTAGAGTGCTGTCGCCGCCGCACCTTTCAGGACTGTAAGCGATGCGATGTCGTCGGGAGAGATGTTGTTGACGCCACCTGCTGCGATCGCGTGTCCCTGTGTGCTGAATGTGGAGTTGGCGATAGGCACACCGTCCACCACGTAAAGGGGCTGGTTGGATCCGTTGATAGATCCGAGACCGCGGACGGATACATTGTTTGCCATACCGGGATCGGAAGATGTGGTCTGTATCTGAAGACCAGCCACTTTTCCTTGCAGCGCTTCCATGACATTGTGCGTACGGGCGCGTTCAATTTCAGATGCCCCTACCTGAGTAG
>JAIDJJ010000137.1 GCA_029052265.1 Muribaculaceae bacterium | reverse complement strand
GGCAATGGCACTGCGGGTAGTTGCAAACACCTCCAACGACCCCCGGTCCCTGTCAGAAATCCTGCCATGCGACATCACCCAACCCAAAGGACTACCTCACCCCCACCGCTCCCCCATCGGATTCAGAGCCTAATCGTATGAATATAGTTAGGGTTTGGTGTTAAAGATAGCCGCCCAAAATCTGGACGGCTATCTTTTTATCGCCTACACGCTATCGCGGACGGTTGGACTAAGAATAATCCTGAAACAGGCTTTAGTAACCCAAGATAAACGACCCAAGATTAAATTAGCTTGCGAAAATTAGATTACATAATAGAAAGAGGAGGACATATCACAATTTGCATTATGATATACCCTTCTCTTTTATATTTATATTCCTCTCTTTTATATTTACAATGGGGCAAGGTGAATCTATCCGATCAGGACATGACAGTCTTCCGGGAGTTCCGGCTCAAGGGAGACAAGGGAAAGTTCCTTACTGCCACTCTCAACAGCAGGGCACTGCATAGAAATGTTGTGGCAGTAATATATTATCCCGAACACGAAGAGCCAAAGATATATTTTTCCACGGACCTCTCCCTCTCCGGGGAAAATGTAGTGGAGTTTTACAGATTAAGATTCCAGATCGAGTTCTGCATACGTGATGCAAAGCAGTACTCCGGTCTCGGTGATTCCCAGTCACGAAAAAGCAGGGCACTAGATTTCGCCGTAAACCTCTCCTTTGCTGCATTGAATATGGCGAAGCTTGTCATCCATAAAGAGAATCTCGGTATTTCCGTGGGGCAGTTTCATCTCATAATGATGCCAATGGCTTTGGCAGTCCGATTTAATTCGAGGTATGCTGATGTGCAAACCTCAAGAAAATTGGTCTTATGGAATCAGTCCCTGCGAAAATTGGCGGGTGTCAAGGATATCTCAGCTTGATTTTAACTTAAAAGTTACCGAACTATTGTAAATAAGTACCCACGAAAAATAAATGGACAAATGCCAGGCATATATTATTACAACCGATAAAGTTGTTCCTCAGTTATTATGTAAAAAAGTAATTCCCGTTAGTTGAACATCACTATGACTATTTTCCCGATTATAGTTAGGAAACCAATCATTATTTGCAGGATTTCCCGATTATAATCGGGGATTTGTACATTATTTGCTTGTTTTCCCGAGTATAGTTGTGGTAAAACAAACTCTATAATATTACGAAATATTGAAATAGGAAAAAGTATAAACAACAACTTCAATGGTTGGGGAATTTTGGTTATCTTTGCGCAAAATTTCTGAAACGATGATCTATTTTGATAATGACTATATGGTCGGGGCACATCCGAAGGTGATGGAACGCCTTGTCGAAACTAATGCTCTTCACACCGTAGGTTACGGCAGAGATCAGTTCTGCAAGGATGCCCGCGACATTATTCTTGATGCCTGCGGCATTGAAAACGGGGAGGTTTACTTCCTCGAAGGGGGCACTCAAGCGAACGCTGTCGTAATAGACAGACTGCTTGACCACAATGACGGAGTGATCGCCACCGACACCGCTCATATCAACGTGCATGAAGCGGGAGCGATAGAATCTAACGGTCATAAGGTGCTTGCGCTCCCTAACCACAACGGTAAACTTAAAGCCACCGAGATCAGGAAATATCTTGAAGACTTCTATAATGACGCAACAAACCATTATATGGTGCGTCCGGGAATGGTCTATATCTCTTTCCCTACCGAACTGGGTACAGTCTACACAAAGAAGGAGCTGGAGGATATCAGTGAAGTCTGCAAGGAATACAACATTCCTCTATATGCCGACGGTGCCCGTCTGGCTTATGGACTTGCAGCCGAAGGTGTGGATGTAACAATCAAGGATCTTGCAAGAATCTGTGACCTGTTTTATATCGGCGGCACGAAATGCGGAACTCTTTTCGGGGAGGCTGTCGTCACCCGCAGACCGGAACTGTTGCCGAGATTCGTATCTGTGATCAAGCTCCACGGTGCCACTCTTGCCAAAGGGAGGTTGCTCGGTGTTCAGTTCGCCACGCTATTCACTGACGGACTTTATGAAGAGATCGGGAAACATGCCGTGAAGATGGCTTTGAAATTAAAGGAAGGGTTCAAAAATAAAGGTTACAAACTTTATATGGACTCCCCTACCAACCAACAGTTCTTCATCCTCCCAAATGAAAAGATCGACAGTCTTAAAGAAGTGGCATCTTTCGAATTGTGGGGTCCAAAAGGTGAAAACGAGACACCTGTACGTTTCGTCACAGACTGGTCAACTGACGAAAAGGATGTAGACACTCTGATCGAAAAACTTTAGTTCAATTAGTAATTAGTAATTAGTAATTGATAATTGATGGTTCGCTGACTTTTGTCAACGAACCATTTATTGTTATTCGAGCTTCTTATTCCCTCATGTACTTTGCAATCATTGAATAATCGCAATCTTATCTCCTAA
>JAIDJJ010000136.1 GCA_029052265.1 Muribaculaceae bacterium | reverse complement strand
GCATCATGAGCCAGTATACAATTGAAGAAACTGCCAAGGCAGTACACAATTTCGCAGATATGGGGCTATCTATTCTTGAAATATCCCATAGAAGCAAACAATTTCAAGCAGTAATGGATGAGGCAGTTGCCCTGTTCAAAGAGTTGCTCGAAATTCCTGAAGGATACAGCGTATTGTTCCTCGGCGGCGGCGCAAGCCTTCAGTTCGCCATGGTTCCAATGAACATGCTCTCAAAAAAAGCTGCGTATCTCGACACAGGCGTATGGGCAAGCAAGGCAATTAAAGAGGCTAAGCTTTTTGGTGATATTGATGTTGTGGCTTCATCAAAAGACAAGAATTACAATTATATCCCAAAAGACTTTGTCGTGCCTGAGGATGTGGATTATTTCCACTACACTTCCAACAACACTATTTACGGAACGGAAATACGTAAGGATCCGGACGTGAATGTCCGTATGATATGCGACATGAGTTCTGACATCTTCAGCCGTCCTGTCGACATTTCCAAATACGATCTCATCTATGGCGGAGCTCAGAAAAATCTCGCTCCATCAGGCGTCACATTCGTAATTGTAAAAGACGATGCTCTCGGACACGTGGATAGAGTAATACCGACAATGCTTGACTATCGCACTCACGTGAAGAAAGGCTCCATGTTCAACACTCCTCCGGTATTGCCGATTTTCTCCGCTCTCCAGACTTTGAAATATTACAAGCAACTTGGCGGCATCCGTGAAATCGAAAAGATGGACCTCGCTAAAGCTGAAGTTCTCTACAACGCCATCGACAGCAGCAAAATGTTTGTTGCTACAGTTCCCAACCACGAAGACCGTTCTATTATGAACGTATGTTTCGTAATGAAACCGGAATATCAGGAATTGGAAAAAGATTTCATCGATTTTGCTACATCGAAAGGTATGATGGGTATAAAAGGACATCGCGACGTTGGCGGGTTCCGTGCTTCTCTTTACAATGCACTTCCTATGGAAAGCGTACAGGCTCTTGTAGCTGCCATGAAAGAATTTGAGGCAAACCATTGATCCTTGAATATATTATTTTTTTACAAATTTAACCATTCCGAGATCGGGGAACCCTTTTCGGGCTATCCCCGATCCCGATAATAATATTCTTATGAAAATTCTTGTTTTCACTGAGAAACCGTTCGCTTCAG
>JAIDJJ010000135.1 GCA_029052265.1 Muribaculaceae bacterium | reverse complement strand
TTAGACAACTATTTTAGCCTGTGACCAGCATGCATTTCTACAATTATGGCTCTTTACGGACATATTTCCGAAGGCGCTCCAATGCCTCGGCTCGCCCGGAAGACACTTTCGATGCATAATGCACGTCACTGTCTACCGCAACGGGAAGCCCCGCATCTATAATCTTGCCCCACCATCTTTCTGCCGGATAAAACCTGCCCTTATCTTCAAAAGCCTTTGTATTTATCTCCACGACAACCCCTGCCCCCGACGCATGACTTACAACATCGTCCACCAACGCCTCGTACCATCCATAGCTTTCTATTTCCGGATCTGCCAACGAAGCGTTGCCGGCGATCTTGTCGAAATGCCCAAGAAGGTCAAAACCTCCCCTTTCAAGCATCTTCAACACCTGCTCGAAATATTTTTCTGTCACATACCGCAGATCATTGCTGAAACCATCCTTCAGATATTCGGCAAAACGTTCAAACCGTCCGTCACAATCCAAAAGCACACCTTCCTGATTGGGAACAAAATGAACCGAGCCGAGTCTGAAATCAAGCGGCAATTTCTGAAAATAGTCAACATGCGGACCCCATGAATCTCCAAGATAATCGATCTCCTGCGAGACAAGCACACCCATATTCCCGGCATAAAAATCCTTTAGGCGCCCGCACTCCGCAAGATATTCATCCATTCGCGATGCAGACATATTACAAGGAGACTTCAACGGCACCGGAGAATGAGGTGTGAACGCGAAATACTCCATCCCCTCGCGACTCGCGGCGGCGGCAATATCCTCCATGCTGTCACGACCATCGCAAAACTGACTGTGCGAATGCAAATTGTATTTTTCAGTACTGATTATTATATCTTTTATATCCATATTTTATTCTTGAAAACCGCTCCCCCTGGCTTTGTCCGGAAGACAGCGACACACCATTCAAAACAGCACGCCTCAGAAACAGGCGCAGCAGACATTACAAGCCTTACATAAGGAAGCTGTCAGCCGGAAATATTCTCAAGCCGATACACATCACTGCGCAATTTTATCATTTTCGCCCGCAGCCCGTCGATTTCACCCTCAAGCCTGACAATATCTCGCCTTAAGCTGTCTGATCGTTTTTCACGATAGCGGGCATAGAGATCATCAAGTTTGCGCGAGCATTCTTCCATGGCATCAACAGAGGCA
>JAIDJJ010000134.1 GCA_029052265.1 Muribaculaceae bacterium | reverse complement strand
ATTATATGGTAGTCGTTTAGAAACTATTTAAAACTAACGTCATGAGAATATTTTTTATAAGCTTGATGCTCTCACTGTCTTTAACAGCTAAGTCTGAAATTTTCAGTGATGCCAAATGGATAGGTCCATCAGGTCTGGATCTTCCGTTTTATCCTGATTATTTACCTGTGTTTAAGATAGATTGTGATTTTGAAATTTCCAAAGAGGGTAGCGGATCGATCATTTTTGGTCTGAACGATCCTCGTCTTATGAATCCAAATTTCAACATTTACAATTTAAATAATCAACCTGATACCTCCGGAATCAGGGTTGAATTGACAGGAAAAGGAAAAGTCAATATATATCGCTATGGCTATCATCCTGACGATGATGGCGCACTGCCTGTTGCTTCATTTGACGCCGATTTCAATTCCGACACGAATCATCTTGTGTTTGCCAACAATCTCGGGCATCTTGACATCTTTATCAACGATAAGAAGATAGGATATGTAGGCTTAAACCCTATAGGTAACGGTGGTGATTACCTCGCTTTTCCTGTGCTTGCAGAAATGGCGACTTATATTCCGGATGGAAGCCAAGCCACATTCAGCAACATAAAGGTCAGAAATTTTCGCGAACCATCAAATGTCATATATTCTATTCCCGGGAAATTTGACAAATCCACCCGTTTCGATCTTCAGCAACGTTCAATGCCTGAAGTGAAGACATCAATCAAAATTCCTGAAAACAAAAAGATAGAGCATGCCAAAATCGATTGCAGTGCGAGAGGAATATACGACTTATACGTGAATGGTAAACGTGTTACTGATGATTATTTCTATCCCGGATCCACACAATATAACAGGACTCATCTTTATCATACTTTCGATCTGACTCCGTTTCTGCACAATGGAGAAAATGAGATTTTGGCAAGACTTGGAGAAGGATGGTGGAGCGGAGGTGCCACTTTTGTAGGGGAGAACTGGAATTTTTATGGCGACCGCCAATCTTTTATCGCAGATATAAATGTGGAGTATGACGACAGATCGAAAGACAAATTTTATACAGATACTGCAAACTGGAAATACAGTGTGGATGGACCGGTTGTTGAGGGAAGCTTCTTTCAAGGTGAAATATTTGATGCGCAAAAAAACACTCTCAGGAACAGGGTATGGAAGCCGGCGGTTGAGATTTCAACAGATTCTACAGTTAGCAGGTCAATAGGGG
>JAIDJJ010000133.1 GCA_029052265.1 Muribaculaceae bacterium | reverse complement strand
GTCGATACGTAAAGCGGGTTATGAGGCAATAATCATCAATAATAATCCGGAGACCGTGTCGACTGACCACACCACCGGCGACAAACTCTATTTCGAGCCGTTGACTGTGGAAGATGTCATGAATGTGCTCGATCTTGAAAAGCCCGACGGTGTCATAGTCTCGCTCGGGGGACAGACAGCCATTAATCTTGCCGAGCCCCTCGCCGCGCTCGGAGCCCCGATCATCGGCACAGATATAGACGCCATACGGAATGCGGAAGACCGCGGATGTTTCGAGGCAATAATGGAGAAACTGCAGATCCCGCAGCCGGAGGGAGTGGCTGTGACCGATATAGAAGACGGTGTGAAAGCTGCGGAAAAGATCGGCTATCCCGTGCTTGTACGCCCCAGCTATGTGCTCGGCGGAAGGGCGATGCAGATAGTGAGCAACGAGGAGCAGCTCCGGCATTATCTCCACACTGCGGTTGAGGTCAACGTGGAGCATCCGGTGCTTGTGGACAGATATATAATGGGGAAAGAACTTGAGGTGGACGCCATATGTGACGGGGAAAATGTTTTTGTGCCCGGCATTATGGAACATGTGGAGCATACCGGCGTGCATTCAGGCGATTCAATCAGTGTCTATCCGACATTCAGCGTAAGTCAGGCTGTGAAACAGACCATTCTTGACTACACAGTGCGTCTGGGCAAGGAAATAGGTATAAAAGGGCTTTATAATATACAATTTATAGTGGATGGGAAGGATGATGTATACGTGATTGAGGTAAATCCGCGTTCTTCTCGTACAGTGCCCTTTATCTCGAAGGCTACGGGAGTGCCTCTCGCGCATATAGCGACGCAGGTGATGCTCGGGCAGACATTGCCCTCACAGGGTATAGACAAGCTCTATCCGGAGGAGAAAAAACGTTGGTTTGTAAAGACTCCGGCGTTCTCTTTTTCCAAACTCCGCGGCATGGATTCCTATCTGTCTCCTGAAATGAAATCCACAGGCGAGGCTATAGGATACGACCGCTCGCTGAAGCGTGCGCTCTACAAATCACTGCAGGCTTCCGGCATGACAGTGGCGAACTATGGCACAGTTTTTGTGACCATAGGCGATTCCGACAAGCAGCGTGCATTGCCGCTGATACGTCGTTTCTATCAGCTCGGATTCAATATAGAGGCGACAAGAGGCACGGCGGAGTTTCTCCGCTCGCACGGCATCCGCACACGCCTCATGCGCAAACTTAGCGAGGGAAGTTCGGATATTGTAGACTCGCTGCGCCAGGGACATGTGAACTATGTGATCAACACTATGGAGCTTAGTGCCGACCATTCCCATCGCGACGGTTATTACATCCGGCGCGCTGCGGTCGACAACAATATCACAGTCTTCACATCACTTGAGACAGTCGAGGTGCTTCTTGATGTGCTTGACGATATCACGATGAAGGTGTCCACTATCGATGCAGACGATTAACGATTATTTATCTATATGAATATAAGAGGAAATTATACCATAATAAGCAACCGGCGTCTCACCCGTAAGACTTGTGTGATGACGCGCGGAGGCGACACCGGTGCCATCACTGCCCCCGGGCAGTTTGTGAATGTGGCTATTCCCGGCAAGTATCTACGTCGCCCGATCTCCATATGTGACTATTCTCATGAAAGAGGTGAGATTGTGCTGTTGTATGACATAGCCGGAGAAGGCACGCTGGCTATGAGCGAAATGAAGCCGGGCGAGAGTCTTGACCTGCTCAACGGGCTTGGCAACGGATTTTCTCTCGATACAGATTCCATGCGTCCTCTTCTTCTGGGTGGGGGAATCGGCTGCGCCCCTCTTCTGAATCTTGCGAAGGCTCTCAGGCTGCGGGGCAAAAATCCGGTTGCCATACTTGGCTACAATACGGCTGCCGACAGCTTCGGGATGGACAGATGGTTTGAGGAGGCAGGTGTGGAGGCATACATAGCCACCGTAGACGGTTCGGAGGGAACCAAAGGATTTGTCACCGATGTGATCCGTGAAAGGAAAATCGACGGCGACTATTTCCATGCTTGCGGTCCGATGCCGATGCTGCGTGCGCTCTGCACCGGTCTTGACATTCCCGGAGAGGTAAGCATAGAGAGCCGTATGGGGTGTGGTTTCGGTGCGTGCATGTGCTGCAGTGTTGAGACTCGTGATGGCTCAAAAAGAATCTGTAAGGACGGACCGGTATTCAGAAAGGAGGAACTGATATGGAAATAAACGGGAAAATGTGCGATCTTTCCGTCACACTCAGTGGCGTGACCCTTCAGAATCCGGTGGTGCCCGCTTCAGGGTGTTTCGGCTTCGGATACGGGATGTCGGAGTTTTACGACATAGATATTCTCGGGTCCATCTCCTTTAAAGGGACCACCCGTGACGCCCGGTTTGGAAATCCACTTCCCCGAGTGGCGGAGTGCAGTTCCGGACTGATCAATTCGGTAGGGCTTCAGAACCCGGGCATCGATGCTGTCATAGCCGATGAGCTTCCGAAGATGCGGGAGGTGTTTCATCAGCCGATCATAGCCAACATCAGCGGTTTCTCGATAGATGAATATGTGGAATGTTGTGAAAAGATCGACAGGGAGGATCAGGTGGCGATAATAGAGCTTAATGTGAGCTGCCCTAATGTGCATGGCGGAGGCATGAGTTTCGGCACATGCGGAGAGTCGGTTGCAGAGGTTGTCAAAGAGGTGAAAAAGGTGATCACCAAACCACTTTATGTCAAACTCACCCCAAATGTGACCGATATAGTGTCGATAGGTCGGTCTGCTGTTGAAGCCGGTGCCGACGGTCTTTGCCTTATCAACACGTTGCTTGGAATGCGTATAGACCTGAAGACCCGTCGTCCTGTCGTAGCCAACAGGATGGGAGGGTTCTCCGGTCCGGCGGTGTTCCCTGTGGCTGTAAGGATGGTCAATCAGGTGGCTCACTCATGTGGTGTGCCGGTGATAGGGTGCGGCGGTGTGTCGACAGCCGCCGATGTCATAGAGATGATGATGGCAGGCGCCACGGCTGTGGAAGTCGGGGCTGCCAATCTCGTCAATCCATATGCATGCAAGGAGATAGTGGAGAATCTTCCGGCAGAGATGCGACGCCTTGGCATCAATTCACTGTCGGAAATAATAGGTATAGTCTGACAATAATAATATCTTAAAATATGAATGCAAAAGATGTGATAATAGCATGTGATTTCGGCTCAGCCGACGCATGTCTCGCATTTCTCGACAAATTCAAAGATGAGGAACGCAAGCCATTCCTGAAGATCGGAATGGAACTGTATTATGCCGCAGGTCCGGAAATTGTGAAAGAACTCAAAAAAAGAGGGTTCAAGATATTCCTCGACCTGAAGCTTCACGACATTCCGAACACCGTTAAAAAGGCGATGAAAGTTCTTTCCAGTCTCGATGTGGATATGGTGAACGTACACGCTGCGGGCACTGTGGAGATGATGAAGGCGGCACTCGAAGGGCTGACCAGGGAAGACGGCACCCGTCCTCTCCTTATTGCCGTGACACAGCTTACCTCCACTTCTGAGAAAGCTATGCGCGAGCAGCTTCTTATTGACGCCACAATCAATGACAACATTGCAAAATATGCACAGAACGCAAAAGAGGCAGGTCTCGACGGAGTGGTTTGTTCACCCCTTGAGGCGAGTCTTGTGAAGGAGGCTTGCGGGAATGATTTCATGACCATAACCCCGGGAATACGTTTCGCAGACTCAAAGGCTGACGATCAGGTGCGCATCACTGATCCGGCTAAAGCTCGGGAGATCGGTTCAGACTATATCGTTGTGGGCAGACCGATAACAGCAGCTGAAGATCCGGTGGCTGCGTACAGACGTTGTATGAAAGATTTCCTGGCGCTCTGAAAGCTCCATACGACAGATCCTCATTAACCATCTTAACAAAACTAAAAACTGAAAATCATGGAAACAGCAAAAAAAGTTGCAGCTGAACTTCTCGGTATCAAGGCTGTGTTTCTCAGCCCGGCAAACCCCTTTACATGGGCAAGTGGAATAAAGAGTCCTATCTATTGTGACAACCGTCTGATCCTTACCGCTCCCAAGGCGCGCAAGGTGGTAGAGGAGGCTATAGCAAAGACGGTTCAGGATAAATTTCCCGAGGCGGAGGTGCTTATGGGCACCAGCACTGCCGGTATCGCTCACGCTGCGATAGCTGCATGGATACTCGACAAGCCCATGGGCTATGTGAGAGGCGGCAACAAGGATCATGGCAGAGGCAACCGTATCGAAGGGAAGCTTGAGCCGGGACAGAAAGTGGTGGTGATCGAGGACCTTATATCCACTGCCGGAAGTTGTATCGAAGTGGTCGAGGCTCTTCGTGAGGCTGGCGCCGATGTGCTCGGAGTGGTGAGCATCTTCACTTACGGTATGCAGAAAGGTATCGACAGGCTTGCCGCTGCAAATGTGACCAACTATTCACTTTCCAATTTCAATACACTTTGTGAAGTGGCTGTGGAAGAGAATTATATTACTCCGGAGGAAGAAGTGCGTCTGAAAAAATTCATGGCAAACCCTTCCGATGAGTCCTGGATGGCATAAACAGAGCAAAGATGAAACACCTTATCGACCCAACCGATCTTTCCAAACAGGAATTGGAAGAGATCATAGACCTGGCGCTTGACATAATCGGCAACCGGGGTAAATATTCAGAAGTATGCAGAGGAAAGAAACTTGCGACGCTTTTCTATGAACCCTCTACCCGCACCCGTCTCAGCTTCACTGCCGCAATGATGGAGTTAGGTGGAAACGTGCTCGGTTTTTCTGATGCGAAGAACACATCTGTCAGCAAGGGGGAGACGTGTGCCGACACTACAAAGGTGATCAACTGTTTTGCGGATATCATCGCCATGCGTCACTTTGAGGAAGGTGCGGCTACTGTCTCTGCCATGAATTCCCGTATACCGGTGATCAACGCCGGCGACGGGAGCCATAGCCATCCGACTCAGACTCTTACAGACCTTCTCACCATCAAACGGGAGATCGGACGTTTCGACAATATAACCATAGGATTCTGTGGTGATTTGAAATTCGGTCGCACTGTCCATTCCCTTATCAAGGCTTTGTCGCGCTATGAAGGGGTGAAGGTGGTGCTCATTGCGCCGGAACAGCTCCGTCTTCCCGACTATATGAAGCAGGAAGTGTGTGAAATGAACGGGGTGCCTTATAAAGAGGTGGACACAATGGAAGAAGTCATGGGTGAGCTTGACGTGCTCTATATGACCCGGGTGCAGAAAGAACGTTTCTTTGACGAAGACGAATATGACAGGGTTAAGGATTTCTTTATCTTGGATGCAGAGAAACTGAAAGACGCACGTCCTGAAATGCGCATACTTCATCCTCTCCCGCGTGTGAACGAGATCAGCACAGATGTGGATTCCGATCCTCGCGCGGCATATTTCCGTCAGGTAGAGAATGGTAAATTTGTGCGTATGGCGCTTATCGTGAAACTTCTCGAATGGGCTAAAGATCCGACGAAGACCACACAGCTTGTGCCGGCAGACGCTGTGCGCAATAAATTTATTTGCCGCAACAAGCGGTGCATCTCCAATATGGAGACAGGTGTGGACAGTCTTTTCCGTCCTGCACATGACAATTCGGGCGACTATCGCTGCGTGTACTGCGAATCGAAGCCGAAGTGACCTTGAGCTCTTAAGGAGGATAAGGAGATTAAGGAGGATAAGGAG
>JAIDJJ010000132.1 GCA_029052265.1 Muribaculaceae bacterium | reverse complement strand
TAGTAAGTGTGGTTGATTCCGGCTTTTTTCAAGGCTTCACTTATTTTATCGCTACCAAAATTTTCTTCCGATCCCATACCGAAGAAAAGAGTCTTCACCCGGGAATTGAATTTATCGGCATCGTTAAATACACCTCCATAAGCATTTTCAAGTCCGTTGGCAAGGAAAAAGAGAGCCCCGCTGAACGAACCGATGTGTCCGAACAAGTCAAGGTTGTTGAGAGTGGTTTCGAGAGTCTGGTGTCCGCCCCACGACAGACCTGCCATGGCACGGTTTTCCCGATCTGTTTTCACACGGAATGTGCTTTCCACAAACGGGATGATATCGTTAAGAAGTATCGGAGTGAAAGAAGCGCCGAAACTGTCGCGGCTTTCCCCGGGGATCGCCCCGTGGATATATCCGCAATTGCCATAGTCCATGACAACAATCATGGGGACACATTTCCCTGAAGCTATCTGATTGTCGAGTATGTTTGCCATCATTCCCTGAGTGTGCCATCCGGTTTCATTTTCCCCCATGCCATGTTGCAGATAAAGCACCGGATAAGATTTATCAGTTGCCTTTTCATACTCGGCAGGCGTGTAGACAAAGCAACGCCTGCGTGCGTTTTCCTCATTTGAATAATATTGACATTCGCGCACCTGCCCGTGAGGTATATCTTTATTAAAAGAGTAGTAAGAAGCAATTTCCGGTTTTTCCGGTATTTCAATTCCGGATGCCATCCTGCCACATCCGTAGAACGTCTCTGAAGCGGGGTCATTGACGGCAACGCCGTCCACAAGAAGGAAATAATAGTGAAATCCTTCCACAAGCGGCAAGGTAGTCGCGGTCCAGGTTCCATCTTCATTCCGGGTCATATCATACTTTTTGCCGCAGATATCCACTTTCACATCTTTGGCATCAGGAGCAAACAGTCTGAAGGTAGCCCTGGAGTCAGAATCTACTGAAGGATATTTTGCGAGAGGAATGTTGGTAGATGCCGCCACTCCATAGGGATTTGTCCCGGCGGATATTCCACCGCAACCGGCAAGAATGAAGAGAGATGCGATTACCAGATTTTTCATGATTGTTGTAAAGAGGGTTATGTTATATGATGGAGCAGCGTTACCCCGCTCCAAACTTAATGGTTGATTAAAAACACTTCCGGAAGCGATGGAGACACCGCTCCCGGAAGCTTATTTTCAGCTAAAATTAACATGAACTGATCAATTCCCCTTAAGACCGTCGGCAAAGCCACCATACGTAGGCTTGCGGCTGTAGTTAAGGTTCCAAAGTCCGATAGGTTCACCGGCACGCCATCCTGAACCTTCAGGGCTGTCGGTCTGTGCCCATTGGCATATGCCATATTGCTGAGGTTCAGGGATGATCTCGAAATACTTCTGAATGATCCATTTGTAGTGATCAGCCATAAGCTGTTGCTGTTCAAATGTCACATCAGCAGTTTTTATAGCGTTGCCTGATTCGTCACATATGCCCATGTCAAGCTCGGTGATACGTACAAGTCTTCCTGTAGCAGCCATGAGTTCAAACATCTTGACGATATGCTCCTCCTTGCTCTTCTGTGTTTGGGAGTTAAGGTAGTAGTTGATGTGCATCTGGGTTCCGATGCCGTCAATCTTGGTCACATTGTCGCTTTCCCATTGCTCGATCCAGCTGATAAGACTCTTAAGTTTCTGGTTGTCGTCCCAGTCACTTTCAAGATTGTAGTCGTTGATGAAGAGCTTGAGATCGGAGGGATTTCCGCCGTTCTCTTCAAAATATTGACGTGCGAACCTGACAGGCACACGAACATAGTCATCACCGAGATAATCTTGCCAATAGAACTTGTTGGAAGGGTTATCGCTTGTGGCGGCATGCTGAAGATCGTAACGCTGTCCCCAAGGACCGCCTGAAATCGGCTCGTTGACCACATCCCATGCCTTAACCTTACCTTCGGTAGCTTCCATCATACCCTTCACCCAACGTTCCATTTCAGCAGTAAGCACTTCGGCTTTCTCTTCCGGAGTCAAAGGTATGGTGTTGCCGGTTTTTTCAATCTCAAACACCACATTGTCGAAATAGTATTTATTTGCCTCAGTAAAATCGTTGAGATTCCATGCATAAGAGAGCATCCCGTCAGCACCCACATTGTCAGCCCCAAGAGTGAGGGTCTTGTCAAATAACTGCCAATCTGTGGTGAAGTTGAGATTAACACCACCGTCCCAATGGATATAAGAACCCGGATTCCCATGGTTCTGGGAAGATGCGGATGCCGGTTTGTCGGCACGATACATGAAGGAGATATGCACCTTGTTTCCTTCCACAAGAGGAGTGTTGGAAACGATGAAGAACTGGGTATCATAATTGTTGGCAGGATTATCTATTGACTGCACCACTATGCCCCGGCTGCCGTCGCAACCTGCTCCGGCAGTAAACTCAGGAGCATGATGCCCTCCGGTACCGGGTTCGCACACCCAGAAACTACCTGCATCATCACCTTCCATATCACCGTTGGCGATCAACGATTCCCAGAAAGAGACCGAGGGGGCTTCCTCATGAACAATCTTAACATACCGGATCTGCAAGGTGCCTACAAAATCTCCATGTTGGAAAAGGACAAAGTTATTCCCGTCGACAGTCGGGGTGAACTTAAATGTCTTCTCCTCCCAATCTTCATTGAAAGGAAGTCTGATACCGGGACCTCCCCCCCAGTCACCGACCTTACCTTGAATCACCCCTTCAGAAGTGCCCTTGACCATCACTTTAAGGATATACTCCTGTCCGGCAACCAAATTAACCTCCGGGACAATATGATACTGCAATTCCCAGAAATTTGGTGTAGGGGTATCCTGAGCAAGTTCAAAACATCCGTCGGCATTGATCACAGGGCCGGCACTGTTTCCGAACTGTCCCCAGCCCCACATGGCTCCCTGTGAGAAATCAGCCACAGCATCTTCCACTTCAATCCGTTCGTTAGGATCGAAAGCCACTTCCTTATCAGCTATGAGGGAATTAAGCCATTTCACATTCTGCTGCTCATGCCAGCAGAGAGTGTGGCCATAGACCTCCAGACCAGCCTGGGTGGCTGCCAATACAAAATCACGGACAGTACCGAAATTCATTGTGCCGTCGTCTGCAACGACCGACGCATACTTCATGGCATTTCCGGCTGTGACCTGATCAAAGTTGGAATTAGTGAGAAGATAAACGTTATCCCCTTTGAGATAGTCGGCGGCACTCACCCCGGCTCCGAGAAGGAATCCGGGATGAGATGCGCGATCAATATATTCCTTAAGAGGCTTATAGGCATTCAGATATTCATACTGCGCCATATTTTCCGGCTTATCTACCGTGTAGTTGTTTGTGTCGATATAATCGGCACATCCTGTCAGCATCGGGATAAGAGCCAGAGCCAAATAATATTTATTATCTATTTTCATAAAACTGTCACTTTGTGTATATAGGTTTGAAATCAAACTCCGGAACAATCTCACGTGAGCGAACCACCAAAGTGTCTTTAGTAGTGAACTGACGGCTTCCGAAATTCACCTGATAATCAAGATAGATCACATCGCGATCTTCATTATTCAAGCTGTGCTTGTCTCCAAGTTTCACAAACTTTCCTGTGCCTGAAGCAGACATCCCTTCGGTAGAAGTGGAGATGGAACAGTCATCCCCGTTGAATGTCAGAATCATATCGCAGGTCAAAGTCTTGACAGATTCCCCGTCGGGCACAACAGTGGAGAGCGGGAATACCACTTCATTCATAGATTTTGTCGTGAGCCTTACAACCTCATCTTTTTCCACATATTGTTCGTGACGGATATTGGTGGAAGATCCCTCCACGGCATCGTTGACCTGATCCACTCCCCGGCGGCAATAACTTGCATCCCAAGGATTAACATATTTCACACAATAAAGGACATAATCCTGAGGGAGCACACTCCACGCGGAAGCATCGCATCTTGCAGGATTGCTTTCGGGATCTACCGGAGTGCCGGAAAGAATCCGGTCAGCACCGATCGCATTCACCATACGCACGGGGATCACATAAGTGTTCTTTATTGATGCGGGATCCGCGAAGAATGCATCTGTAAGTGTCACCTCGCTTCCAAAAAGATAATCTTTCTTCTTGGTGAATGTGGTAGACTCAAGCGAGTAATAGTTTTCAGGCATCACCTTTACAGGCGAGCCGTCAGGGAAGGTCAGATTCTCTACAAGCGACGGGTCAATCGCCACATCGATCTTGAGATTACGGGATTTATAGGCACCACCCTGGGTGGCGAGGATCATCACCTTGTGCTCATTATCAAGACTGTTGTCGCCATCGGGATAATTTCCCAGGACAACGCAACGTGCAGGATATTGGTTTGCAAAATATGCTGTCACGCCTTTCTCATAGTCTGGAAATTCATTGTCGCCGTTCTTACAAGACACGGCAGAGACCGACAGAAGGATTCCAAATCCTGCTATAATGCTATTTTTTAAGTTTGTCATGTCGTTTCAGTTAAGGATTTTTGATTACCAACCCGCGTTCTGTTCAAGATTGCTGAATTTCAGCACATCAGTATACGGAAGGGGACCGTATATCATATAATCGCTGTAGTGGCGGGGCTCCACATCGATATAATTGTAAGAGATCCCGTTGATCGATACTCCTTTGGCTGTTTCATTAAGGTCTGATTTCCAACGGCGCAGATCCCAGAATCTCTTGTTTTCGAAACAAAGTTCAATACGGCGTTCGTTGCGGATAAGTTCACGCATGCTTTCTTTGCTTGCCTTTGCTGATTCAAGATAGGGATCACCGTTGTCCACACCTACTCCGGCGCGTTGACGGATAGCCTTTATCACATCGTATGCCGAATAGCCATGAGAACCTGTCGCTGTAGGGCCCCATGCTTCGTTTGCAGCCTCGGCATATGCAAGGAATATCTCCGTAAAACGGATGCGTGTGGTGTAATGATATTTCTTGATCTCATTTGTTGAGTTAGGATCTACATCATTACGGAGAAGCTTACGAAGATAATATCCCGTGCGGGTTGAGTAGCCTGATTCCTTGTTGATACCGTCATTGTTAGATGAATTCTCCCCTGTCGAGATCGTAGCGTTGTTCACGCCGAGAGTACTTCCGTCAGTCACTATATATGCGGCAAGACGTGGGTCTCTGCCTGCATAAGGATTAGCCTTGTCATATTCCGAACGGCTGTCGGAGATCGGATAACCGTTTGCCATCGGGAATGCATCCACGAGATTCTGAGTGGGATTTACGCGGCCCTTTCCATACAACGAGGGGGGAAAGTTATCTCCCTCTATGGTGGAGTTTTCTTCAGCGCCGCCTCTCCAGATCACCTCCGGATGATTCTCGGATGCTGTCACGCTGTTTCCTATCTCTGCCGCCGAGAACCATACATGCCCTTTTGCGGCAAGACCGTTGACGCCGCCGATCCTGTCAAGCACGCTTCCCGCACGGTTTGCGGCATCCTCCCAGCTTACACCCGATTGGTCGGAAAACGCGGGACTTGCTGCAAGAAGTGTCGCCTGGGCGGCTATCGCCTCGGCGATTCTGCCTGAAAGACGCAATGCCGTAGTGGCGCCGTTCACCCTGTTGTACATCGCCGCCGACACTCCTTTAGACGCATATTTCGACGGCACCTCACTGTCGGAGATATCCTTGTAGTCTACCGGGAGGTTGGCTATCGCCTTATCCACATCGCTCAAAAGCTGCTCCATACATTCCGAGAAGCTGTTGCGCGGGACATTAAGGTCGGAAGACGCTCCGAAAGATGAAGTCCATATAGGCACTCCCGCCAGCTCGCCTGAAGCGGTCTTGCCGGCATAATTCTGCAGTAGATAGAGCATGTTGAGCGCACGGAGACCGTAAGCCTCGCCACGTAGTCTGTCGCGGAACATCTCGTTGATGCTCTCGGTGGAGGAGAACTGTATGGCGTCGACATGCTCAAGAAGCAGATTACAATATTGTATGGAAGCGTTACGGTCTCGCCAGTTGTTGACCGAAACCCCTGTCTGTGAAGTCCAGGAACCACCTGCCAATGAAAGATACTCGTTGTTAATGTCATTTGAAACGGCATCATCCGTAGCCACATCGTTCTCAGGCACTGACGGATAGGGCATCAGGATATACGCGCTGCCAAGTATTGCGTCGGCATAGTTCGGCTCAGTCTCCATCGAGTTTTCATCTTTGATGTTCTCGATGGCGGGCTCAAACAGGTCGTCGCAAGAGGCAAGACCCATCACAACAGAAGCGGCGGCTATATATTTTATTATATTGGTTTTCATTTTGAGGAATTTAGAAAGTTACTTTTGCACCGAAATTGTAGAAACGTGACTGTGGCGCGCTACCCACGTTCATTTCGAGAAGCCTGCGGTTCTTACCGATTGTCAAGATGTCGTCAGCGCTTAGATAGAGCTGAAGGCCTTTCACCACCGGTCCATGAATGATGGATTCGGGGAAGTCGTAGGTGAGCTGAATCTTGTCGATGCTGAAGTTGTCTGTGCTGTAAAGCCAGAAATCGGAATCCACATAGTTGTTCGCACCATTTGTAGTCGTGAGGCGCGGCATAGTTGCAGTCGAGGCTGTTTCCGGAGTCCAGCGGTCGCGTGCAGCTGCTGTATATTTGGCATCACCCACCATCTTGTAATAAGAATTGTTGTTTTTGAGCGCGTGTCCGCCAAAAGATCCGAGACCATGCACAAACAATGTGAAACCTTTCCAGGAAGCTGCCAGATTCACACCCATAAAGAACGGACTGCCATACCATCCACCTTTTGCAAGGAAAACCTGGTCATTGGAGTCGACCTTTCCGTCACCGTTGATATCTGCATACTTGAGATCGCCCGCCTTCAAAGTCGCGCTCCCGAGAGCCGCCTGGTTGGATGCGGCTGCCTCTTCGTCTGTCTTGAAGAAACCGAGACACTTATATCCCCAAATGCCGTCGATGGCTTTCCCTTCGCGATACTGATAGGCATTCTCCCAAACCTCATCACGCTTTGTAGCCTTGGTGTCGTAATAAGTACCGGTGACACCCACCTTAAGATCAAACTCGCCAAAGTCCTTTTTGAAGTTGACCGCGAAATCGAAACCTGTGCGACGGTTGTCGTTAAGGTTCAGATAAGGCACGAATGAAGCTTCCGGATAATAAGTTGAGAAGTAGGTCGGGAATTTGGATGAATTGTTGTTGATAAGTCCTTCTGTATTATAAAGGAAGAACATGGCATTGAAATCGATCAGACGATTGAACAGCTCACCGCGCAGACCGGCTGTAAATTCTTTGCGCTTGATAAAGGTAAGGTCTACATTCTCACCGCGCCTTGGATATGCGGCTGCCGTTCCGCCTACAGCCCAGCTATACCAACCGCCGTTGGTATAGTTCGCGCTATACATGTAATAATCCTTGATATCAATATCCTGATGAAGGATAGCTCCGGATGCGGAAAGCATGAGGTCGTTGACAATATCATTGTCTTTCAAGAAATCCTCACCGGTCAATCTCCAGCCGATCGTGGCGGAGGGGGACCACGCCTGACGATGTCCGGGAGCGAGGCGCGAAGAATGAACACCTGTCACAGCCAAATCGGCATAATAGCGGTGATCATAGTTGTAATCCACCTCAAACCCGATGTTTGCGCTGCTCAGACGGTGATATTCTCCTGAGAAAGTACGTTGCCAGCCGGCTGCCACAGCAAGAGCATGGAAATTATGCACATCGTCGAAACAACGGGTATAATCAAACTGTCCCGACCAATAGATGGTCTGGCGGTTGGTGGAACCTGAAATATTCTGCACCCCTGAATGCTCGTCTTTCCCTTCGATTGTGATTGATGTGATCTCATCATAACCGTTGGAGTCATTCCATGTGGGAATAAACGTGGCGTAAGAGTTGGTGTAGCTTGTGTTGTAAGAGGTAGCATAGTCCACAGCAAAGCGTGTGTTGAAAGAGAGCCCCTTCGCAAGCATCGACAGATCAAGATTGACACCTGTGTCAAATTGGAACTGGCGGCTTGTGAACTTGTTATATCCCTTCGCAAGATAATCCGCGAATATATTGGTCTTGTCAATCTGTGTGCCGGCGAGGAAACAGCCGTTGAATATGTTGGCGGTGGTTCCGACAAGTCCCAGCGAACTCCCCGCACCCGGATTGATCTGATCCACCGGAATGAGCGGGGTTATACGGTTGGGACGGAATGTCGAGGCTGCCTCCCAATAATTGCCATGGGCGGAACGTGCCCCGTAGAACGTGGCGCTCGCGTTGACGTATGCGCTTACCCAGTCGGTTATATCGACATCAATATTTCCTCGGACGCTGAACCTGTCGGTGAAATTGTCTTTCGATTCTCCGAAGTTCAGATAATCACCGAGCCGGTAATAGTTGACATTAGTATAGAACCGTGCCCTTTCATTACCTCCCGATATCTCGACTGTGGCGTCTGAACGGTTGTATACTTTCCTCACATAATCCCCGGAATACATGTTCAGGTCAGGATACCTGTAGGGATTCGCTCCGGAAGCGGTGTTATATATCTGCTCCGCGCTATACATAGGAGAGAGTCCGTCATTTGCCCTCGCTTCGTTGTAGAGGGTCATGTATTCCGCGGAACCCAGATATTCGGGAAATGATTTGGCGACATGCCAGCCGGTATTGGCGCGTACGTCTACCTTCAGAGGCGCGTTCTCTCCACGCTTTGTTGTGATATATATGACACCCTTGGCGGCACGCGCTCCATACAGTACGGTGGCGGCTGCGCCCTTGAGGAAGGTGATCGACTTCACCTCTGTCGACGAGACATTGTTCATGTCCCTCGCGACTCCGTCGATAAGCACCAGAAAACCGTAATCGTTGTCTGCGTCCATACCCCACAGGGAGTTGCCGTTGAATCCGGAGACATATCCTGAGATCGTGGAATTGTCAAGATTGTTGATGTAGTTGACCTCCATGAGTTTTTCGAGGTCGAGCACTTCCGCGCCCCCGAGCATGTCGCATTTCTCGACAGTACGGAATGGGAGCTGCACGGTCACACCATGGGCCACCGAATCCGTCTCTGCCGTTGCGGCGGCTGCGTCAGCCGCACAAAGAGCGGCGATGGCAGCGATCGGGATATATATTTTGTATTTTGAGATCATATTGTTTCGTGTAAGGTTAGATTAATTTCCATCACCATCCGGGGTTCTGCTCAAAACCTTCGTAAATGTAGGTGTCGTCGCGAAGCAACGGGAACCAATAATGTTTTGTATCGAAATTACGGGTGAATATCACTTCTTCGTGAAACTCCGCGACCTCGGCATCGGCGGGATCATTCTCCGCAAAGAATTTCTCGTCAGCACCTGACACCCTGATGAATTCCTGTGAGGTCTTTACTGTATATTCCGGCTCTGTCAAAAGAAGCCAGCGCTGGAGGTCATTGAAACGGAAACCTTCGAAAGCGAGCTCCACCGCACGCTCGCGGCGCACCTCGTCCATGAACGCGTTGCCCGTGAACTTGTCTGCCACATGACCCGCGCCGACACGGTCTCTGAGCCTGTTGATGGCATCGGCGGCAGAAAGCGTACATTTCGACGATTTGCCGGAAGGTCCGCCAAGTACCGCACATGCCTCGGCATACATGAGATACACGTCGGCAAGACGCATGTAAGGTATGTAGGAATGAGGGTTCGGACCGTAGTCGTCAGACGAACCGGAATCATATTTCTGACATGTGTGGGGCACAAGTTTCTGATAGAAATATCCGGAACGGCTCGCATTGGTGACCGCTCTCATCGAACCTCCTGTAGCGAGTCCTGCATATTTCATAGATTTGTCGGCGGCGTCAGGATCCGCGTTGATGTATTTCACCCCGTCAAACACGATGTCGTGATAGAAACGTGGATCACGGTTTTTGAAAGGATGAGTGGGATCCCAGCCCGAATCCGGGTCATCGAGAGGAAGACCGTTCGCCATGCCGTAGTTTCTCACATAGTTGGCTGTAGGCTGATGTATGTGGTTGTCCTGCGCGCAAAGCTGGTTGGGTCCGAATGTTCTTGAGAAATTAAAACGGGTATACGACCATCCTGCCGAAGGACCGCGGAGAAGCGCCTCTTTGCCCCCGGGCTGCAGCCATCCACGTCCGCTTGTGAAGAAGAGCTCGCTATAGCTTGTCTCTACTCCCGAAGCCTTCTTGTGGTCATAGATATTCTCATAATCAAACGATGCGAACTCATACTGGGTCTGACCTGACTCCACAAGCGAGATCACCTCTCCGAGTGCGTCAGCCGCAAGTCTCGCGTAATCCTGACTGTAATCATATGTGCGTGTTCCTCCAGTCTGGGCGCCGTTCTGCATAAGCGGACTTGCCGCCCAGAGATAGTTTTTCCCGAGATATGCCAGAGCCGTGATCTTGTTTATACGCAGCTCATTTTTACCAAGAGTCTTCTTTCCTGTGGTTGTATTGTCCCAGTTCACGGGCAAAAGATCTGCCGCCCTGCGGAAATCTTCCGCCGCTTTGTCGGCACACTCCGTGTATGAAAGGCGGGTCAGACGGGGAGACTCACCTGCCGAAAACACCATGTCCACGTATGGAAGTCCCCCGAGGAACTGCATCATCTCGAAATGCCACCAGGCGCGAAAAAAATAGAGCTGCCCAAGGATAAGGTTCTTCTCTTCAGCCGTGCCGGTGAAATAATTGTCTATCTCCTGAAGACCTTTGTTGCACTTGGCTATGCAATACCAGGCGTGTCCTGCGAGACGGTGGTTGAAAGCGTCGTTAGAAGTAGGGTCAAGACCGCTCTTGTTGGCGGCGAACCAGAACTGGATATTATCTTGCCAGGCATAGAAATTACCGAGATCTATCTGGGTCTGTATCACACGGTCAGACTCTGCCTGAGGATTCATTATCTCGTCATCGCCAAGATTCCAGGATGTGGTCCAGTAGCATTTCGCCTTGTCGGGGATACAGTTGTAGATCTCTTCCACATATCCCTGCATATTGGTGAAATTCTTGAACGGGGTGTCGGAGCTTACATCTGAATCCGGCTCCTTGTCGAGATAATCCTCACACGATGAGAATGCCGTCATCAGCGTCAGGCAGAAAGCAGCCGCGCCGACTGTTTTTAATATTTTATTCATAATCGATTTCCTGCGTGTTAAAGATTGAACTTGATACCTAAGTTGAAGCGGCGCATCGTCGGATATGCTCCGGAGCCGGATCCGCCCGAGAAGTTTGATTCACGGTCGTCAGGCATTCTTGACCACAGCCAGAGGTTGTTGCCGTTAAGGTATATTTTCAAAGAGGATATTCCAAGTTTCTTAACCCAGCCGTCTGTCCAGGTATAAGCGATCTCCGCATTCTTCAGACGGACGTAAGAACCGTCATAAAGATACTGCGTGCCACTGCTGTAAGAACTCGGCTGAGAATACCAGCGGGGAAGAAGCACGTCGCCGTCAAGAGTTGTGCCGTTCCACCACGAGCCGAGGTCATACACGTTGTTGGTGTTGTGGGTAAACGATACAAGATTCACGTCGCGGGTGACGTTTGTCACTCCATAAAACTGAACGAAGCAGCTGAACCCTTTCCATTCAAAACCCACCGTGGCGTTGTAGGTGTTCTGTGGAGTGCCCGAATATCCGTAAGGCGCTGAGTCTTCCACGTCAACTTTTCCGTCGCCGTTGAAATCGACAATATAATAATCTCCCGGAAGACGGCTACCGTTGTTCACATCATGTATGGGAGAACCGTAAAGTTCGTCAAGAGAATTCATGAATCCGCCGTTGATATGGGAATGTGTCTGACCGATCGCGAAGCCTGCCTGCTTCTGATATGCCGGCTTCAATTCCGGATCATCACGGAATTTGATTTTGTTGGCGGCATGTGTCATGTTGAAATTGGCACAAATCCTCATGTCGGAAGTTATGTTGTTGCGTCGACGTATTTG
>JAIDJJ010000131.1 GCA_029052265.1 Muribaculaceae bacterium | reverse complement strand
CTTATCAATAAGACATATACCCCCGAGCAACGTCAAGACCGGCTCGCCAATTATTTTTACAAACTCTCCTCAAATCTCAACAAGGCTCTCAAGGAAGAAAATATCGACCGCGACGAGATGGGCGACACAAGAAGAGTGACTTTCTATTATGCACGCCACGCGTTCTGCAATCTTATTGATGGTCTGGACGTGCCGAGATACCTTATACAGCACATGATCGGACATCGCACGACTGTGCTTGAAACTAATTATCTCCGGCGTATCACCCCGTGGGAACAGGCACAACTTTCAAATGCCATCCTGTCCCCTCTTCTTGAAAAAGACGTTGAATATGCATTCTCCTTCATCCGGCAGTAGAATAAATCAGGCGGAAGCGACTCAATGTCCACTCCCGCCTGTATTTATAAAATTATAATCGTAAAAGCGCCTTGATCTCTGACCGCAAGTGCAGCCATGGATCCTCCCGATATATCATCTCATCACTTTAAGAGTCTTGCCATTCCCCTTCTTGTCGAGCGCCCTGACAATATACATCCCTGACGGTAGCCCGGAAAGGGATACCCTGGCTGTATTTTCAGAAACCGACACATCGGCGGATACTGATTTCCCGTCAAGAGAATATATCCCGACTGATGCAATCCCATCCGGAGACTCCACACTTACTTCTCCCGATATACGGTCGTAGCCTACTGTCAACGACCCGCTGTCGGCTGTCACCCCTTCTATCCCGGAACCGGATATTATAAAAAATATGGGAGCGACATTGTTTACCGGGATAAGTTGCGAACCTTGAGCGGTGCATACATATGCCACATATGTACTCCCTTCAACTCCTGCGCTAAAATCGACTGTCTGAGCAATTTTTACAGACTGCCCTGCAGAGAGTGTCGGCACTTCTCCAAACACACTTCCATTGACAAGATTAGAGTTTCCGTTCTCATTAAGGCATATGGCAAGATACAACGGACTTCCAAGATAACCCTTCTCCACATTTACCTTACAAGAAAACGGCATCTCCGCAATATCTGTCACACTGTATAATTTTGTAGGGGTATGTTCAGCGTCATTCAATACCACATCCCTATATGAACACCCGGGCATCTCAAAATCAGAGACCGTGAAGACCGGATCAGCCACATCTGTGTTTACCGTCACCTCTGATGACCAATCATACGTCTCATTGGTTTCAGGATCATAGAATACCAATGTATAATTTCTGGTCACTGCAGGCGCAGACATGCCGCTTTCCACCTCAAACACTGTGGTAAATTCTCGCGTCACGGTTTCATCAGGATTCATTGTGACTGTCACTCCATTGCTCGATTCAAGAATTGTAGAACCGTAGACAAGACGCGGGAAAAATGTTTTTGTTATTTCCTTCTCTGAATTGTTGCTTACGGTAAGGGTCATCCTTGCGGCAAGTGCATAATACACTTCGGAAACAGCCCCGCCTCCTTTGACAATGATTTCAGGGGCAGACATGTTTTCGACCGTATAAGTGCTTCCGGATTTTGTAAAATAAGCATAATT
>JAIDJJ010000130.1 GCA_029052265.1 Muribaculaceae bacterium | reverse complement strand
GGTGCCACCAGGAATCGAACCGGGGACACAAGGATTTTCAGTCCTTTGCTCTACCAACTGAGCTATGGCACCTTTTGGCTCTGAAGCGTTTTATTTGAATGCCTTAACGTTATTATATCTTGTCAAATAATCTTCTTCATATTCTGATCAGTGTCACTCTCTTGTGTCTTCATCAGTGCCGTTTGCGAGTGCAAAGTTAGATACTTTTTGCGGTTTCTCCAAATTTTTAGACCACTTTTTTATGAAATATTTTAATTTATTTTATAATTAATTTATTTTCAATCAATTACTCTTATGTATTTTTACTGCAATTTTCTCTCTTTTTTACGCTGCAATCGGCGATTTACCCACCATTGACGGTTCTGTGTTTTTTATAAAACCTTCCGAATATGTAGGAGGTGGCTTCTTTTAACTCCAGACAACCCGCGATGCTTATTATCACAACGTATATGAGAGCTCCGGTCACAATTTCCAGCAGAAGCCGACATGGATCTGCCATCGGTATAAATTCTACCCCTACGCATGCTGCCAACATCACCAATGATGAGATTGCAAACGGAAGAAGATCCCTCACCATTTTCCACACACCATAACCTATGTTTTTTCCTACCATCGTCACAATAATAACATATGTGACAAGAGAAGCAAACAATTGTCCCCAGACAAGGATCTCCACGCTTCTGTAATATAAAGTGAATATTATCGCTACCGCTATAGCTACATCTTTTACTATTTCTATTATGAAAAGACGTTTGCCATATCCCTTAGCCAACATATAATTACCGTACAGGGAAACCAGAACCACAAATATACCCCGTATAACGAGTATTTGAAACAGGATTATCGCCGCGTCCCATTTCGTGCCGAACAAAGTGTGGAACAATGGTTCTCCGACAGCTGCCAGCCCTACCATAAACGGGAATAGGATGAATGCCGTAAACCTGTTTATCTTTTTAACATATCTACGGAAATCGTCAGAATCATCCTGGAATTTTGCCAGCAAAGGCACAAACGATGCGGTGAGCACCTGTGAAATCGATGCACTGCCCATCTTGCTCCATTTGTCTGCCTGGGTGTAGACTCCGAGCGACACCAGCGAATAGAACGCCCCTATCACGAATGAATATATGGTCTGAAAAAGCGTATTGAGCATTGATGAAGAAAATACACTCAATCCCACCCTCCATATACTCCGTAAGGATTCTTTCTTTATCCAGCATGATGGTATCCAATGCCCGGTAGCCCACAGGATGCCGGTCTTAATCCCCGCCAATGTTACTGATTGCCATACAAGCGCCCATGCACCGAATCCTCCTAATGCCAAGGCGATACCAAGCAGACCGCCGCCGACCTGGGCTATGACATTCGAGACAGCTATCATTTTCACGTCCATCCGCTTCATCAGACGGTTGGTCTGCACAATGGCAAGGGCATTGAGCACAAACGTCAGAAACATGACCTTCGACAACGGAATCAAACGCCGGTCGCCTTGAAAAATGTCGGCAATCAAAGGGGCGCCAAGCCACAACATCCAATAAATCGCCACACTTACAATTAGATTAAACCAAAACACCGTGGAATAATCGCTCTCGGAAGGGGTTTTCTTTTGCAGCAATGCAGCCCCGAACCCGCTGTCGGCAAATATTATGGCAAACGCCTGAAAAACGAGAAGCGCACCTATCAGACCAAAGTCTTCCTCCGACAAGATATTTGCCAGAACGATCCCCACCACTCCATACAACACCTGCGACGCAAGACGGTCCACGGTGTTCCATTTCAGAGTGCGCGCGGTCTTCAGTTTGAGAGGCGCTTCTGTGCCGGGCACATCATTTCGCATCACCGTTGTGCCTCAATTTTCTTCATAATCATCTTCCTCTTCTTCAGAGGCAACAGCGCCGCTGTCACTATCCTCATCATCGGTCACGATTGTATCAAGAGGGCGTCCTTCAGGAAGAGGATACAACTTACCGCCCCCCGATTTCTTGATCTTCGGATCTCCTTTATAATATATCTTAGTGGAACCGAGTCCGCGGACCGAAAGTTCTATCCCTGCGTCGCAGCCGATGGAGCCGCTACCCAGAATCTTACACTGGACATTGTCCGCCTCCAGCCGGTCGGCAGCAATCATGCCGGTACCCACCATCTTCAGCACCGCGTCCCGGCATTCTCCGGAAATATTCACCATCCCGTTGCCCGTGGCAAGGGATGCAGTCACCTTATTCGCCTTGACATTCTCCACAGACAGAGTCCCGTTGCCTATCTGCGTCGCCTTAAATTCCGCGCACGGAGCGGGATCTTCAATCCTGAATGTGAAATTTGAGGCATTTTCCACCGAAGTGAGAAAATCCGAATATATATATAGCACCGGAAGATCAGGATGCCCCACATCTTCTGTCGACACCTGTATCTTCAGATTCCCATCTTTAGGAGTAATTATAAACGCATCCGCAAACTGCTTGTCGCCACGATACTGAATAAACCCTGAGGAATCAGGCAGACAACGGTAAACAACATTGACGTTGTCACATACCTTGACCTTGTCAAACTGACCTACCTCTACTTTATAATCCCCAATCTCCTGCGCACCGGTACGTAAAACCCCAAGTGCAATAATCACGAAGCAGATAATTCTGTTCATCAGATAAAATTTATATTGTTATAATTTTCATCCCGACGTCAACACCCTATACGACCCGCACGTGAAGCTGTATTACACCCGCCGTTTAGACCTGACGAAATCCGGGAAAAGAAAAGGTGGAAACAACTTCTATATTCACAACGCACACAATCCGGTTTTAGCCGAAATACTTTTCTTCGATTTCTCGGAATATCTGTTCAAGTTCGTCGGCAGTCTCCGCACGCAGCATCCTTATCCTCGTCTGTCTGAAATCCGGAAGCCCCTTAAACAACGGAGTGGCAGCAAGATGCCTGCGGATATGAAGAATCCCCCGGTATTCATCTATCCTGTCGATACTCTCCCTGATCTGCCTGCGCAACAGCGCAAATTTATCCGCATCGCCGAGTGGAGTCCACTCCCCCGTTTTCAGATATTGATCGACATCATGAAAAATCCAGGTCGCCCCTATCGCCCCGCGCCCTATCATCACACCATCCACGCCATAGTCCTCGAAAGCCTTGGCAGCCCCTTCAGGAGTGGTGATGTCGCCATTGCCGATCACAGGAATCTCCATTCTCGGATCAGACTTAAGCGCCCCGATGAGTGTCCAGTCAGCATCGCCGGTATACATCTGCGACCTGGTCCTTCCATGCACCGTCAGCGCGGCTATTCCACAATCCTGAAGGCGCGGACCGAGGTCGGCAATTATCTTATTGTCTGCATCCCAGCCTAGACGCGTCTTCACGGTGACCGGCAAATTTACCGCCTTCACCACAGATTCCGTAATAGCCAGCATTTTGGGAATATCCCTCAGCATTCCTGCCCCCGCACCTTTCCCGGCAACTTTTTTTACAGGACATCCGAAATTGATGTCAATCAAGTCAGGACCGGCATCTTCCACCATTTTGGCTGCATCCACCATGGCTTCAGGATCCCGACCGTAAATCTGTATCGCCACAGGGCGCTCCCTGTCGTCGATATGAAGTTTTCTTGCGGTCGAAGCGATATTGCGCACGAGCGCCTCCGACGACACAAATTCCGTATAAACCATCTTAGCCCCCTGTTCGCGGCATATCAGGCGGAACGACGGATCAGTGACATCTTCCATTGGAGCAAGCATCACAGGGCGCTCCCCCAGATCTATATTACCTATTTTCATATCCTACAAGCTCTTTAGTATCATATCAGGGTCAGACAGCTGCAATTTGACGGCGACAATAGCTCAGCCACCTCCCTTACATCTTCAGCCCGCACATCCATTATTCTTTCGGCGGCGGTAGATATATCATGAATCTCATTATAATAAAGGATACTTTTTCCAAGCGACATTGCCCGGTTCTCCCGGTGGTCAGAACTGACAAGCAACTGTCCGCAATACTGGCGCTTCATTTTTTCAAATACAGAAGCTGAAAGTGGAGACTGTGCCATCCTGTCAAGTTCAGCATTAATAATCTTGCGGCACTTCCCCACCGATGCCGGATCAGATCCGAAATAGATAAGCATCAATCCGGAATCGCTCATCAGGCTCACATTACTGTCGACAGTATACACATATCCCCTTTTCTCCCTAAGCTCTCGGTTAAGCCTGGAATTCATACATGGACCGCCGAGATAGTTGTTCAAAAGGAAAAGGGCATAACGACGGTTGTCATTCCGCCCGAACACCCTTGCCCCGACAATCGTATTTGCCTGGTGATTTCCGCGGTCACGCTTAAGATCAAACCGGCACATTGCCGGAGGGGCAATCCTGTCATGTCTACATGCAGGGAAATGCATATTGGAAAAATATCGCTCCACAAGACGGCACAATTTTTCGGGCGGAAGCGGAGAACAACAATACACCACCATGTTATGTGGAGTATAAAACCTGTCAAGGAATCCCCTGCAGTCACTTCCTGAAAGACGTTTCACGCTTTCGGGTGTCCCGAGTATATTATGCGACAATCCTGAACCCGCATAGGCAAGTTCCTCAAATTCATCATACACGGAATCCGCCGGACTGTCAAGGTAGCTTTTTATCTCCTCAACCACAACCTCTTTCTCCTTTTCCAGTTCCACTTCCGGAAAACCACTCGACATTATAATATCCGAGAGCAATTCCACTGCCCTTTCCTCATAACCTGCTGGAGCATTGGTGTAGACCATCGTCTCCTCTTTGGAAGTATAGGCGTTCAATTCTCCGCCCACCACCTCCATCCGGCTTGAGATCTGCCATCCGCGGCGCTTGGCAGTACCCTTGAAGACTGTATGCTCCACAAAGTGGGCGAGTCCATGACAACTGTCGCTCTCATCTCGGCTCCCTGCATTCACCACAGCCCCTATATAACTTACAAGACCTTTGACATGCCAGCACACCACCCTCAGCCCGTTGGACAATGTAAAGACTCTGTATGATTGATTCATAGATTTATCATTTCCCTGTTTAAGTGCGCAAAATTAATAAAAAATTCCGTAACTTTGCATTACAACCCTCTCCCCATGAGTAAACTGTAAAGACAACACGCATCTAAATCTGAGAAATCATGCGAACCTTCCCTCTTTCATTACTTTTAATTGTCTGTGCCATCATGCTCCATGCAACCGCATGCGACTCCTCCGGGCAATCCCACAGAGACAACAAACACACCGTTTCATCCAATGTGCTTAGGCGGCTCAACACTACAATATCCAAGGCAAGCATCTATCAGAAAACCAAAATCAACCATATCGATTCTCTCAAAAATCTTCTGAAAGCCGGCAACATGCCTTCGCGCCAATGGGAAGTGCTGATAGAGATCGCCGACCAATACCGGCAAATGAACGCCGACTCATCTATATTTTATGCTGAAAAAGCTATAGACGCCGTCCCAGACGACCCTTCCGGATTCAAGCGCATCAGAAGTGAGCTTTCTCTTGTTACAGCCCTCAGCACAGCCGGAATATTCTCCCCTGCTGTATGGAGACTCGACTCTATAAGCCGCCTCGGACTTCCGGAAGACGCCAGGATAGAGTTCTGGAAAGCTTCAAGAATAATGTATTCATATATGCTTGCATTTGTTCAGGACCACACCAGATATGCCGATCTCTTCCGCGAAAAATATATAAATTGCGACGACTCTCTCCTTATGCTTCTACCGCCAAACGACACCTTCAGACAATTTATTTCTGCCGAAAGACTCGTGAACGATGCAAAATGGGAAAAAGCAAAAAATGAACTTGAGACCTTATTGAAAACCAATTCAGAGAAAACCAACATTTACGCCATGGCGGCATTCCAACTTGCCATTGTAAACAAAAACTTAGGCAATTACAACGGATATGTGGAAAACCTCGCCATTTCTGCGGAATGCGATATAAAAGGGAGCGTAAAGGAAGGGATAGCACTACCAACTCTTGCAAACTGGCTTTATGAAGAAGGGGATCTTGAGAACGCGTTCAATTACATCAATTTCGCGCTCGAGGAAGCCAACAGCGGCAACATAAGGATGCGCACCGTATCGATTGCCACTTTTATGCCCCTTATTGATGAAGCATACCGGCATAACATCAACTCTTCAAATAAAAAAATGTTTGTCTATCTCCTTATTTCAACTTCCCTGCTGCTGATAGCGATAGTCCTTTCTGCCGTTCTCATAAAAAATATAAGGATCTCAAGAACCAAAGGCAAACAACTTGAATCGACGTCAAAAATGCTGGAGGCATATGTGGGCAACTTTATCGGACTCTGTTCAAACTATGCATCAAGACTTGACCAGTTCGCAAAACTTGTGACACGCAAAATAAATGCCGGACAAGGCGACGACCTCTTAAAGCTTATTTCCTCCGGCAAATTCTCTGGAGAAGACTCCGACGAGTTTTATCGGCTTATCGACAAGGCTATTCTTGACATATTCCCTGACATTGTTGAAAAAATCAATACTTTGCTCCTCCCCGATAAAAAAATAGAACTAAAACCCGATGAGCTTCTTATCCCGGAAATAAGGATATATGCTTTTGTCAGACTTGGCATCGACCAAAGTTCCAAAATCGCACAGATTCTCAACTATTCTGTCAATACGGTATATGCCTACCGCAACCGCATGCGCAACCGAGCCATCGACCGCGAAAGATTTGATGACAATGTAGCAAAGCTCTGGAGAGGCGACGAAAACCCCGTCTCTTTTTTGGCGTAACCACATATAAATACCCGAATTTCGTCTTTATTTTACTATTTTGACCTATACAGCACTTTATATTCATACTATATTATATATTTATAATATACTGATATTCAAATTATATAATCTTATATTTCCTATATTTAACCCATATAGTCATCCATATTGCTTGCAAAACCTGTTTTTGATGCTTAATTTTGCATTGTCCGAAAAACAAAGATGTCATCAACACATCCGGACTTGGTTAAAAATTTCATGACTCATAGGTTATAAGGTAAGTATTATTTCAGCATTAACGTTTCTACTCGTAGAAATCTGAAAGGTAAAAAAGAAAAACAGGTTCAAAACAAGGTAAAGTTCTTAAGGAACTTAAAGATATAGATTAAATAAATCGTTTATGTTAGGTTTGTAGAAATAATTTTGATTCGCAAAGTGGCAGGCTTCTTGGGAAAGAAGTCTGTTTTTATTTCTTTATATTTCCTCTCACCTTATCCGTTTATAATTGTTATAACCAAAGGAACACCTCTTTTTATACACCATCCATATCATCAGAATGTCTACAGACAAAATGATCCCTGTGCAAGAGAAAGAGAAAAACAAATTCCGGACATGGAAACTTCATCTATAAAGATTTATGACGCGTAACAATCCACAAATATCCGACACTCAACCGCTCCAGAAGACTCCTACTCCTATTGAATCTGACATAATATCAAGATTCAACGGATGGAGAATGAAACACATTCCGGAGTTTGCCTTTACAATTATACTTGCATTCATAATAGGAGTGCTTTGCGGACTCGGCGCCTATCTGTTCAAACTCTTCATATCCGCCATATCAGACCTGTTTATTCCACATATCACAGATTTCAAGTTCAACTGGTGGATCATATTAACCCCTATAGCCGGAATCCTGCTTACAGGAATCTTTACAAGATATATAATCCACACGAATCTCACACACGGGGTGGCACAACTCATGCGTGATCTGAAACATCGTGCCTACCGATTACGGAAAAGCCTCACATACTCCTCTATAGTAGGAGGTTCCATAACCCTTGGCATGGGAGGATCATCAGGAGCGGAAGGACCTATAGCCTATACAGGAGCCGCCATAGGAAGCAATATCGGTCAATTGCTCAGGCTGTCTCCCGACATGCTGAGAATCCTGATAGCATGTGGCGCCAGTTCAGGCATAGCAGGCATCTTTTCAGCCCCGGTGGGAGGATTAATGTTTGCAATCGAATTGCTACACATGCAACTTTCAGTCAATGCATTGCTTGCCGCGACAATAGGATGCCTTACATCCTATCTGACCATTTTCACATGCAGAGGGTTTCATCCCGACTTGACATTCACTCCATTGTCAGACTATTCTGCCGACATAATTCCGATGGTTCTGGGACTTGGTGTCTTCTGTGGGATCTACAGCATATATTATTCACACGTGACTTCCCACATGGACACCTACTTCAAGAACATAACCAATCCATGGAAACGCAACCTTTACGGAGGGATAATGCTTGGAGCAATCCTGTTCATCTTCCCTTCGATGTTTTCCACCGGATATCCGGTAATCGGCAATCTTATAAACGGTGACTGCAGCGCCCTCGCCAAAGGAAGCATTATCCAACATTTTACAGACTCCTACATACTTCTGCCACTTTGTGCAGCCGGAATCCTTCTTCTCAAATGTCCTGCCGTAGCCGCCACAAACTGCAGCGGCGGCGTGGGCGGAGATTTCGCACCCACCCTCTTTGCCGGCAGCATGGCAGGATTCATATATGCATGGCTGAGCAACCATCTTTTCGGCACGTCTCTGCCTGTAGGGATATTTGCATTCATCGGTATGTCAGGAGTGATGGGTGGTGTAATCGAAGCGCCGCTCATGACTATATTCATAACAATGGAAATGACTCAGTCATATAAATTTGCTCTTCCTTTAGCAATCTGCACCACCATCTCATACCTTACCGTAAAACTCGTTTCCAGACTTACAGGCAACCGCCATCCGCTTGTAATACACACCAGATGGTTCAGTCACAACCGCCCTGAACCTACCACCAACAGCAGGAAATAGCATTAAAGAAAAGGGCAGACAGCTCGAAAGCCTCTGCCCTTTTTCATAAAATAAGCAAATGTTTTATTATCTTATGGAAATATTGCCGATTATAATAGAATACCGCCTTTACTTGGCAAGACGAGCGTTCTCGCGTGCGATATACCCGTCAATGTCCATGCCGTTACCCAACTGGAACTGGGGATAATCATTCTTTATCGAAGTGTAACATTCGAGAGCCTTGTCAAACTTCTTCTGCTCATCATATATATTCGCTTCCTTTAAAAGGACACGCGGAACAATCTGTGAATTTCCGTCAGCCTTCCTGATTGCCTTTCCGTAAGCATCAAGAGCCTCATCATATTTCTTCAGATTTACATAGCAATCGCCGGCGAGCACGAGGGCATTTGCATTAAGGATCGGATCGTCAGATGAAAAACGACCGAGATACTCTGCTGCCTCAGCATACTTTCCCTCACTATAAAGAGAGATACCTGCGCTCAAGGCGGCAAGTTTGCCAGCATCTGCGCCCTTATATTGGTCTGCTACCTGCTTGTACTGCTCCGCAGCTATCGAATCGCTGGCAAACGATTGAAGCTCAACCTTGTTATAAGCCTCAAACGCCTTCTCGTTGCGGGGATTGCGATAGATAAAAAGATAGCTCAGAATGAAGACCGCCACTATTAGGATGGCGCCTACAATCCAAATTATTATTTTCTTGTTGTTTGCAATCTTATCGCCCGCCGCTGTCAGCTGCGAGTTGACCTTATCGATTGCCATTTCATCCTGCTGATTCTGATTCTGGGATGCCATTTCGTTAGTTTAATTGTTACTGTTATTTGGAGGTAACGCTGATAATTCACAGCCACCCACGGAATCCTGCTTAACCTTCTCTCGGCAAACATGAGAATATAACTTCCCATATCATTTGCATTCCGTTTCGAGTCGCGAAATTAAGCATTTTTTATCGTAATAGCAATTTTTTCATCCTTTTTTTTCTATACTCACGAATAATATGCTAAATTCGCATTGAATTTGAGAGAATGCAGGGGGATGACCCGATAACGGTCTGTGTGTGCAGATTGATGTCATATCCAATCCCATCATGCCTTTTGTGGCATTAAGGCATTTTCTGAAAACATTTCTTCGCAATTATGCCATCCGGACAATCACTTTCTCTTGACCAGCGCCTTTCCATGCGCCTTTCCATACAGCAGCTCAGGTTTGTAAAGCTGTTGGAATTTAACACGCAAGAACTGGAAGACGCAATTGACAAAGAACTGGAAGACAATCCCGCCCTCGAAGTGGTGGAAGAGGCACCTCAGCCAGAGATACAACTGCCGCATTACCTTAAGTCAGCCAACAATTCCTCTTCCGACGACTGGGCAAATTACGACTTCTCTCCCGCCGACACGGGAGAGTCTCTTTATGAAAGCCTTTCCCGACAGATCGCGGAAAGGGATCTCCCGGACATAATCCGCCAGGCGGCAGAATATATAGTAGGCAATCTCGATTCAAACGGTTATCTCCGGCGTTCTCTCCCGAACATCATCAATGATATGGCGTTCGGTCCGGGAATCGAGATATCTCATGACGAGGCGCTCGCCGCACTCGACATAGTCAAAGATCTTGAGCCTTTCGGCGTAGGCGCATCCGATCTCAGGGAATGCCTTCTCATACAACTTCAGCACCTTCCTCCATCTACAGAAAGGAACGACGCGTCTGCGATTATCTCAAAACAATTCGAAGCCTTCTCCATGAAGCACACCCATAAGATAATAACAGGGCTGAAAATCGACAAAGACCGGGTCAAAAGAGCAATCGACCTCATAGTGTCGCTTAATCCAAAACCGGGAGCATCTGTAAATTCAGATCTTGAAAACGCCAACGTTATTGTGCCTGACCTTATTATAAACAATGAGGACGGGGCTTTATCTGTATCCCTCAACAACAGGCTGCCGGAACTTGCCATTGACAGGTCGTTTACTGAAGCGGTCAACGAGATGGAAGCCTCTGCGAAACGGAAAAAAAAAGGAAGCGAATTTATTACCGCCCGCTACAATGACGCCAGAGATTTCATAAAAATACTGCGGCAACGGCAGGAAACTTTGATCAATGTCATGACAGCCATACTTAAGATACAGGAGGAATATTTCCATACCCAGGACGTATATCGGCTCAAACCGATGATGATAAAAGACATTTCCGCCCTCACGGGATACGACCTGTCGGTGATTTCACGCGCCACCAATAATAAATATGTGGCGACGCCATGGGGAATTTTCCCCCTCCGTTTTTTCTTCAGCGATTCTATAGGAGATGAAGGAGACGACGCCTCAGACGCCCTTACCAACCGAAAGATAGAGGCAGAAATTTCGGCGCTCGTAGAAAAAGAAGACAAACGGCACCCACTCAGCGACGAAAAGATCAAGCAAGAGATGGAAGCGCGGGGGTATGACGTGTCGAGGAGGACTGTGGCAAAATACCGCGACCGCCAAGGCATACCGGTAGCAAGACTCAGAAAGGAATTGTGAAAGGAATTTGAAATTTTTAATCTCCACCCATTTCAATCCGACAATATTTTTTATTACTTTTGCATTCAAATCACCCCGACCGGATTATCCGGTTGCCCGTCTTCATCCGGACAACACCGGGAAACATTCAAGCTAAACACTTAACAATGAAACGACTCATCAACATCATCACATTGTTTGTCTGCCTCGTTTCGGCACTGCCTCTCAAGGCAGTGACCGACAAAGAAATGGATCATGCCAGAGCAATAGCCGCAAAAGCATATCTCAGGTATGCAAACGACGGCTCCGGATATCTTGACAACATCAATCCCAAAAGCATGGCGGAACTAGAAAAAGCACTGAAGCCAAAGGAAAAAGAGAACATCAAGGCTTTCCGCAACATTCCTGTCCCAAAAGATTATGCCACATGGAACAAGCAAAAGCTTGTCGAATATTGGGGGGTAACCGCCTTTTCATCAAAAGGGCTTCTTGACAAAGGGCGCATCGGTAGGAACCGCGCGAAAAGAAACCTTAATGCAATGACCGTGGCAGCTCCAGCACCACGCGCAGCTGCCGCACCGGAATCTCAGAGTCAAGCATCCGCTACGCCTGCACGTGATGTAAAACAACCCGACAACAACACTGCCACAAACGTCACCGACGTCACAACTGCCACTGACACCCTCTCAGCTGCCAGCCAGTCTGACCCGCTGTCCGATCCGCTTTTCGCGGATCTCGACTCCGAGCCACAGATTTCCAAAGCAAAAGACCATACTTGGGTCTACATCATAATTCTTTGTATTCTTGTAGGCGTTGTGGTTGCCCTTGTCGTATTTGCATCCAACGTGATGAAGAAAAACGGAGAAAAGATCCAACTCAGCGGTAACACCCCGGCTCCCTCTCCTGAAAAATCTCCCGACACCTCAGCAATGCGTGAAAAATTTGCAGCAACCCTCTCTGCAAAAAACGAGGAATTGTCTGCACTATCAAAAAAAATAGAATCGCTAAACGCTCAGAACGCCTCCCTGAAATCGAATATTGAAGGTCTGACCGCTGAGATTGCATCCTTACGCACACGTCTTGCGGAAGCGAACAAAAAAATCGCCGGATTCGAAGCGCAAAAATCTCAAGTCAACGACACTCCGCAGCAGGCAGCTAAACCCTCTCCGACTGCTCCGGAACCACAGGCTTCTCCACGTTCTTCCGTGGCTAAGGCACCCGCATCCCAGGCAACAGCCGCAGACGCATCCAGGCAGACAGCATCCCCTGCGGTTCGCTCGATCTACCTCGGCAGAGCAAATTCCAAAGGGATTTTCGTCAGGGCAGACCGCACCCTAAATCCCGGAAACTCAATCTTCCGCCTCGACACCACCGACGGCTATGCCGGTTCATTCAGGGTGGTGAGCAATCCTGCCGTCTGGGAAGTGGCGATGCTCGCACCTGCTGAATATCTTGCAGGCGCATGTGTGGCTCCCGATTTCATCAACACAGACGCGGCAGCCAAGATAATCAACGACTCCGCAGGCACAGCAATATTTGAAGGAGGCTGCTGGAAAGTGATCAGAAAAGCGAAAATACACTTTGAATAAATGCATTTTCTGTCTTCTCTAATATTTTTTAACCAACTAAACTCTCCCAAAGGTTGCGTATTATAAAATTTAGTATTACCTTTGCACCCGTAAACACCGATGCCCTGCACGATGTGGACATTTTGCCCTGATGGCGGAATTGGTAGACGCGTTGGTCTCAAACACCAATGGAGCGATCCGTGCCGGTTCGAGCCCGGCTTAGGGCACAAAATCCCCGCGAAATTCGCGGGGATTCTTTTTTATAGTCCATCTATCACCGGAAGAAATCCGGGTCACTATTCCAAAGGCTCCAGTTAAAATTCAGAATATTTAACTTAACCAAGTTAAATTATATGTTTTTATGTAATATTTTCGTATTTTTTCATCACCATATTGTTTATAATACAAAAATAAGTATTAACTTTGCACCGTTTTTGATAGCAAATATTGTTTTATTATTTTAAATCTTAAAGAAATGAAAAAAGTAGTTCTTTCACTCGCTGTTCTTTTCAGCGTAGCTATGGTAAGCTGTGGTGGTAACAAGGCTGCAGAGGCTCAGGATTCTGCTGCTACTGTTGTTGAAGAAGTAGCTGTTGAGGAAGTTGTCGTTGACAGCGCCGCTCCTGCTGATTCTGCTGTTGTTGCTGACAGCGCCGCTCCTGCTGCTGAAGCTGCTGCCGCTAACTAATAAACGGCTCTCAAATAAGACAAAAAAGCACATTTTTGACCGATGTTCCATTGAGACATCGGTCAATTCTTTTTTATACCATCTCATGAAAAATCAAATACCCGGCTCCCTTCTCGATTGGGCGGAAGAAACCGACTATGCCGTCACGATATGCGACATCAACTGCCGTATTATATATATGAACCGGCGATCAAGAGAGACATTTGCCTCTCATGGCGATATAATAGGGAAAAATCTATTGGACTGTCATTCGCCGGCATCTATCGAAAAAATAAAAAAAATGCTCTCCGACGGTTCTTCCAATGTCTATACTATCTCTAAAGGCGGCGTAAAGAAATTAATATTTCAGTCTCCATGGAAAATCAACGGGGAAATCGCAGGATTGGTTGAAACTTCTATGATTCTACCTCCCGACATGCCACATTACGACAGAGACAGCCGTTAATGCAATATCTTTAGCCTAAAGTCTTGGGCATTTTCAAAATTCATTATAACTTTGTAGTCTGTGGGCTAAAGCGCCCCCTGTTTTGCACATGAACAAGAACCAGAAGATAATCATTTACGGTGGGATCGCAGTGCTTGCCTGTCTGATCGGGCTGGTGATCTTTCTGATCATTTCAAATTCCCAACGTACCAACGAAGTCAATGAAGCAAGAACCGAAACAGAAACCCTTCGGCTCGCAAACGACCGTCTATTGCTTACCAATGAGTTTAATCAGCTTAATGCGGATTTCTCTCAATATGAGGATCAGCAGAAATACCTGAAAAACGACTCCCTGGTACAGAAATATAACGAAGCCCGCCTAAAAGTGGAGGGGCTACTTTCCGAGCTTAATCAGGAGAAACAGAACAATGCCGCAAACCGCAAACGCATCAAAAAACTTGAAAGCGAAATCGCGACTCTGAAAGGCATTGTAAAGCACTATCTTGAAGAGATCAAAAGGCTTGGGGAAGAAAACGAAGGGCTGCGTCAGGAGATCCAGCAGGTGACTCAGCGAAACCAGCAGCTCGCTTCGCAGGTGACACTTGCCACAAGCAAAAACGAAGAGCTCTCCCAGACTGTGAAACTCGCGAAAAAGCTCAATGTGACCGGGCTTTCCCTGCACGCATACAACAAAAAGGGAAAGAACGAAAAAAATATTACGAAGGCAAGACAGCTCGGTGTTAGC
>JAIDJJ010000013.1 GCA_029052265.1 Muribaculaceae bacterium | reverse complement strand
CAATAGTATGATACGATTAAGATATAGATTCGGAATGAAATTTATATTAAGAGTATTCTTCATAGTAGTTTTATTGTCTATTTTTCCTGAGAAGATTGTATGTAAATCATATAATACGGTGTCAGGACATCCAAGAATCCTTCTTAATAAAGGCAAGGAAAGAGATGTAAAAAGAGTAATAAACACTATTCCTGAAATAAAGAATGTGCATGATTCAATTCTTAGGGTCTCTGACAAAATAGTTGAATGGTCTACACTTAAGTATAAACTTACTGGTGTCAGATTACTTGATATATCGAGAGAGGCTCTCAGAAGAATTTTCTATTTGTCGTATTCGTATAGAATGACAGGAGAAAAAAAGTATGCGGACAGAGCCATCAAGGAGATGCTTAATGTATGTGAGTTTCCTGATTGGAATCCATCTCATTTTTTAGATGTCGGAGAAATGACAATGGCTGTCTCTATTGGATATGATTGGCTTTATGATCTGATAAAGGAAAATGATCGAGTTTTTATAATTAAAGCTATTAAAGAAAAAGCTTTTGATCCATCATTCAATAATAAATATTCTTATTTCTATAAAAGAACCAACAACTGGAATTCTATCTGTAATGCAGGATTGATATATGGAGCTATTGCATTTATGGATGAGATGCCGGAGATCTCCACTACCATTATAGATAAATGTTTATCCTCGAATCCAAAAGCTTTGACAGCATTCAGTCCTGATGGGGGATATCCGGAAGGTTATCATTATTGGAGCTATGGAACATCTTCACAGGTATTGCTTATTGATGCCCTGAAAACTGCATTTGGAAAGGATTTTGGACTATCTCAGTCCAAAGGTTTTTTGGAGACAGGTCGGTTTATGCAATATATGCCTACTCCCTCTGGCGGATGCTTTAATTTCAGTGACTCTCCAAATAAAGCGCAGGGAAACATTGTGATGTGGTGGTTTGCTAAACAAAATAATGATTATTCGTTGTTATATCTTGAAAAATTATTTTTTAATGAACGAAAATTTGATGTGGGCGAAATCAGGCTGCTCCCTGCATTGCCGATATTCGCTTCAAGATGTAAACTTAAAAAAATTACCAAACCTAAAAGTGAATGTTGGTATACTGATGGTTTGACTCCACTATTTATTTATCGTGGAGGTTGGGATAGTAAAAATGACACATATCTTGGTGTAAAAGGTGGTTCTGCATCAACATCTCATGCCCATATGGATGCCGGATCGTTTATATATGAGTATTCCGGTATAAGGTGGGCTGCTGATTTAGGAATGCAGGACTATTATTCTTTAGAAAGTAAGGGCGTTAAACTTTGGGATAACAAACAGGATGGGCAAAGATGGGACATCATGCGCATGAGGAACGATTGTCACAACACGCTGACTATTGACAGTCTACGTCATAATGTTGATGCTCATGCTGAGATTATACAAATTTTTACTGCTGAAGATCATAAAGGAGCAGTAATAGATCTCACTTCTACTTTAGGCAATTTGAAAAAGGCTCATCGGGAAGTAAGCATTGATAAAAATGATCATTTACACATCATCGATAGTATTTCCACATCTGAAAAACCTATTGGGATGACATGGGTCATGGTAACTCCGGCAGAAGCCAAGGTAACGGGTGATAATGAGATAATCCTTAAAAAGGATAATACGAATATGAAATTAGTTGTAGAATCCCCATTAAGCGTAGTTCCACATATTTGGGAAAATACTCCAATGCATTCATATGATCAAAGTAATAATGGAACTATTCGTGTGGGATTTACGACATCAATAGATTCTCATAAAAATGTAACATTTCATGTAAAACTCGAACCAGTGAAATAAGAAACAATTTATCTGATGCACTTTATGAAAAAATATAATATAGCGGTCGCGGGGACTGGATATGTCGGTCTCAGCATAGCGACTCTTCTTGCTCAGCATAATCATGTAACAGCTGTTGACGTGATCCCTGAAAAGGTGGATCTTATCAATCAGCGGAAGTCTCCGATACAGGACGATTATATCGAGAAATATCTTGCGGAAAAGGAACTTGACCTGTCTGCGACACTTGATGGGGCGAAGGCTTATGCCGATGCCGATTTTGTGGTGATAGCCGCACCTACGAATTATGATCCGGTAAAAAATTATTTCGACACCCATTGTATCGAAGACGTGATAGATCTCGTCTTGAGTGTCAACCCCAATGCGGTAATGGTCATCAAATCGACTATCCCCGTAGGCTACTGCCGTAATCTCTACGTAAAATACGCAAAGAAATTCCGGGAGGGACAGTTCCTCCGGAACGCCCCCCAAACTGTCATCAGACAACAGACAACAGAAAACGGACAACGGAAAACGGACAACGTAAAACAAACCTTCAACTTGCTTTTCTTCCCCGAATTCCTACGTGAGAGCAAGGCTCTTTACGACAATCTCTATCCTTCGCGCATCATAGCGGGTATCCCCAAGAGGATCGAAGATCCGCGCTTTGCCGAGGAAAACGAGGCGATAGAGGCGGTTGCCGATCTTCCAAAGCTTGAAGAATCAGCTCACATATTCGCTGGACTCCTCCGTCAGGGGGCGCTGAAAGAGGATATACCTACGCTCTACATGGGTATGAAGGAGGCGGAGGCTGTAAAACTCTTCGCCAACACTTACCTTGCCCTACGGGTAAGCTATTTCAATGAACTCGATACATATGCCGAGGTCAAGGGGCTCGACTCTCAGGCTATTATCGAAGGGGTAGGACTTGATCCGCGTATCGGGAGCCATTACAACAACCCGTCTTTCGGCTACGGAGGTTACTGTCTTCCCAAGGACACCAAGCAGCTTCTCGCCAACTATGCCGATGTACCCCAGAACATGATGTCGGCAATCGTCGAGAGCAACCGTACGCGCAAGGATTTCATAGCCGACCAGGTTCTGAAGCTGGCAGGCTGGTACGACTACACTACCAACAATCATTACGGGAAGTCAGCTCTAAAGACTAATGGACTAATGACTAACGACTCACAATCGGCTCCGCCGATCATTGGCGTCTACCGCCTGACCATGAAATCCAACAGCGACAATTTCCGCCAGTCGTCCATCCAAGGGGTGATGAAGCGCATCAAGGCAAAGGGGGCGACAGTGATCATCTACGAGCCGACCCTTGAAGACGGCACCACATTCTTCGGAAGCCGCATTGTCAACAACCTTGAAGAATTTAAACGTCTTTCGCTGGCGATCCTTGCCAACAGGACCAGTGAGGATCTCAAAGATGTGATGGACCGTGTGTATACACGCGACATCTTTGCAAGAGACTGACGGGTGAACCCGAAGATTCAATGATACACACAGTTTTGTATCATTCGCACAATATATTTGTTTATGAAAGACTACGGACTTGTTTCGATTGTCACCCCGTCGTATAACAGCTCTGCTTTTATCGGGGAGACAATCGAATCTATTTTATCCCAGACTTACAAGAACTGGGAACTGTTGATAACCGACGATTGTTCCACCGACAATTCCAGGGAGATCATTGAGGAATACGCTGCAAAGGATTCCAGGATAAGA